>DAOWMJ010000229.1 GCA_030643145.1 Candidatus Latescibacterota bacterium
AATAAGTTAATCCACCCGCGTGATCAAAGTGAAGATGAGTAGAGATAACATCGGTTACAGATTCAGGATCTATCCCGTTTGATGACAAAACTGATCCAAATCTTTCACACTTAATACCGTAGTTTCTAATCATTTTATCACTAAGCTTTGTACCGGCACCGCTGTCAACTATCACTTTCCGTCCTTTTCCCTCAATACAAAGTGTTCTCATATGCATATTTATACGATTGTTCTCATCCGCCGGATCAGTTTTGTTCCAGAGGGCCTTGGGAACCACTCCAAACATGGCCCCTCCATCCAATAGTAGCGTTCCGGCGTTTACAGCTTTCAAAGAAAATTCACCAAGTCGCATTTTTATCCTCCAGTACATACCGTAAATAAGTAATTCTGTCGTATGATAATACGGTATTCCTGCAGATTTATCAAAAGATTAACAGAAAGATACTTTTGAAATAATTTCCAAGTTTGCAGCAGTATATATATTTTTAGAATAGAGACTTTTCATATTTAAGCACAAAAGTCAGTACAGATAAATTGTCTTTATTAAATTCTAGATAAGATATTTTATTAAGCGGAATATTCGCGTAATCAAAGGATAGAGTAAGGGGAGATTTGAAACCCAACTTCCTAAAGGGCAAATTAATACCAAAACCATAGCGCATTGATAGTTTGTTCTTCTGACCGTAAATATTATCATAAGGTTGAATAAGTGCTCCCACTCTCAAGGAGAATATCTCAATAAGTCTGTAGTCAAACCCGATCCCGCCGTAATTTCTTTCATCATCGTAATATTCATTTGGATTAAGGTGCCTCTTGTATTCAGCTGTTAACAATAACCTGTGAAACTCTCTGCCCTGATCCTGAAAATTTGTTAATTCATACGAGAATCCGGCCCTGAAGTATCTGGGAAGTTCAAAATCTGAATCATTAATTTGATACTTTGTCCCATAATTCTGGAGAGATAATCCAAATCTAAAATAATCATTGATCGATTCATCACTCGCGAACCCGATCATCTTGTATAAAATGCCTAAATCAGCAACTATGGCACCATTTGTTTCCGGATCCGCCACATCCCCCGCATAATTCGTAACACTGTTATAGTATTTCAGATTGGCGCCGGCGATAATCCCCCTGTATAAATTAAAAGCGGTAGATATTGTAAATGTATGATCATACATTTCTTCCAGTTGAACATTAGGCATATAAATGGTTCTTGTATCTATCGGTGACCCATAATCAAGCCTGGAATAATCAATTCCAAATTTCCCGATTGACGCATCAAAAATAAGGCCCAGTGAATAATAATAAGCATTTTCTAATATACCATTACAACCCATTGGCCGGTGATTGTAATAAATATTTAATCCATCTATTCCTATAAGAGCCGCCGGATTACTCTTAAAAGCGTTAATCCCGTGAGGGTTTGCGACAAAGGATTCCCCAAGGGCAATACTCTGGGCGCTGGTAATAACATCGATTGAATGAAACATTGGAGTGAAACCAACATTGACAGTCTCAAAAGGGGTCGCGCCGACGACAGGATCAGCGTCATTGTAATCTCCAAAAACGGGATTTTTTTCGCTAGATAAAACACAAGGGGAATATGCCCCTGCCCAAATTAACACGGGAAGATTTACAATCATTGTAACCAAGAAAAAAAGAATAATTGTAAACTTTTTCATCCTGTGTTCCTTTACTTAATCTGATTAGCGGAAGTAGTAAACCTCTGTGCGACTATAGCGTTCGCCCCCATTTCTTCCGCTTCTTTAATCATCATTGTCAAACCCTGCCAAAAATCAACAGGTTGGAATCATTCTAATCTTTATAAATATATCTGCGGGCAATATCTCCAATAATCGGCAGCTTGCGTGCCCTCTTCTGCATCGCCTGATACATGATATATACCCATGAAATCACCAGGACAAGAGCGACCAGTCCATCAAGAAATGGAATCCACCATAGAATCGCAGTCACTACGAAAGCTACACCGAAGAATATCCAGAAAAGGATCGACTGTACCGAATGAAATCGAAGCAGTTTATTTCTTTTTTCCGAGAAAAGGAAAAAGACACCACCTACGATCGGAACAAAATACGCCAGCATGCAGGCTATCCCAAATGGTACCGGAATATCCAGGTCTGTATCAATATCAACTTCTTCACCCATTTCATTTGTCTGTTTTTCTTCTTCCATTTTCTGCCTCCTTGTAAAATGAACAGTTTCTATTGCTATATACGATTTAATACCGACTATGCTCCTGTTACTTAGCAGTTTCTACTATAACCTTCCCTCTGATGTTATCAAGATTAATCTTCCCATCTCCACTCCCGAATGTTATTTTCATCCGATCGTATTTTTTCACTTCCGGTTTTATTCTATTATCGACATCCAGTTCAACGCGGCCCTTATCAGATTTCGCCGTTAATACCGCGTTTATCTCTTCTGTCAGTAAAAGAGATATTTCGCCCGAACCCACCCAAAGGTTCAGATTGCCATTCCATCCTGGAGAAAGCAGTTCACAGCGAATCTTACCTCTGGATATTTCAGCTTTTCCGATTTCATCAGCAGAATTTTTTATATCAATATCCCCAACACCTGTTTTAAGCAGAAAGGGAGCTTCCAGATTATTTACATTAATATCACCATTCAATGTATTTATTTTCACATTCGTCCCTGAAGGAAGAAAGATATTGTAATCTATTGATATGGTTGTTCTTACTTCATGAGTAAAACTAAACAGGCCTGTCTGGCGCACCTTTGGAAGATCGGTTTTAATCGACACTTCCCCATCCTTATTCGACAAATCAAAGATTATTTTCTTAAAGATTTTTCGGGCTTTTGATTTTGAAGGCGCCCTTATCTTGAATCGTGCCGTAATTTTTATAGTATCTCCGCTATAACCATCCAGAGAAACGGACCCGACCCTGTTTTCCAGGCTGAAAAAGGAACTGTCCGCTTTGACGCTTCTGTGTATATCTCTTCTCAGTATATAAGCGGATGCCGAAGAAACAAAAAAACACAGAAGCGCGGCGGATATAAATAGAGCCCGATAAATTCTCATATCACAACCTCTCTAACAGAAACCCCTCTTCCAAAAAACATATCCTTTACCGCCTTATTTTTAAAGTAAGTTATTTTAACCCTCAAGCTTCATCCCGTCGGCGCCGATAATAACCTCTCCGTCGAATCTGTTCCGGATTGATTCCTCCATATCCTTTTCCTTCTGCATAGGATACATGTGTACCAGAAGCAGCTTTTTCGCTCC
>DAOWMJ010000217.1 GCA_030643145.1 Candidatus Latescibacterota bacterium
AAGAGATCACGGTAATAACAAACAGGCGGAATGAACTGCGGGATATAACAGAGGAGATCAGGGCAATAATAAATGAAAGCGAAATCAACGATGGCGTCTGCCATATCTTTGTTCCTCACACAACTGCGGCCGTTACAATAAATGAAAAAGCCGATCCTGATGTCGCGGGAGATATTTCCAGAACACTTGAAAAGATTATACCAGCCGGTTGGGAATACAGGCATGTGGAAGGAAACTCCGATTCTCACGTAAAATCCTCCGCCATAGGGGTTTCGGAGTTTGTGCTTATTAAAGACGCGAAACTGGTTTTGGGTACCTGGCAATCGGTTTTTTTCTGTGAATTTGATGGTCCCCGGAAAAGAAAATGTATTATCCGGATTTCGGAATAATCAGACGGCAAAGAAGGGGTTTTACCAAGGGAAAAGGTCGAATGTAAAACCAAGAGAGATCTTTCTTTCCTCTATGAAAAATGGAAGTCTTTTTCCAGTGTCAAAAACAAATTCGAGATCAGGGTGATACGATTTCCGTTTTTGCGCGGTAACTATATCTCTTAAAAGAAGTCTCATTCGAACCTGATGAAATTCTTCGAAATTATCATTCAAGGGTGATGGGAAAGAAGATATTAATGAGTAAGAAAACTGTAAACCATAAAATAGAGTCCATGTTAGGCGTGTTTTTAGAAAAGGGGTAGTTGTATTAAACCCCGATTTACCCCAGACTTCTTTTTCATTTGAATTGTACCATGAATATCCGAATCCAAGATCAACACCTTTAAAAACGCTGTAACAAAATTTGTTAAGATCATCGAAGAAGTAATCAAGCCTGACTGTTCCCTCAACCGAAATACTTTGGGAAAATGCTGGTATTCCATTTGTTTCATTAGTGGAAGTGATATAATTGTGATCATAGGAGATGAGTAAAGAATATCTCAGTTCCTTTATCCAGACGGAATGTAATAATTCCATATCTAAGGTTCGTCTTACCGCGGAGTATGTGTTTCCGGAAGAGTGATATGTTACTCGGTCCCACTGAAGTGACGGATTGAATCCCCACCCGCCCATTTTAAATTGAGGCTGGATAGCTATTTCCGAAGTTTCTCTATTTTCCGAAAGCTCATATCCGTAACTGAGACGGTTAAGGTTATAATGATTGCCGCTTTTAGAGAATGCTGGAGCAATGTGGCGAGTGAAAAAAGATTTACATCCGCAACTATTCTCTGATGGCTCAAAGTAGAATGGATCACAGATAAGATCAAAAACAATATGATCACTTTTATTTATCCTGTAAATAACCCTATAACATCTTTTCCCTTTAAGTTTTCCGGAAGAAAGGATAACTGCATTATTTGCGGGATCAACCTTTATTTTCGATGGAGAAAAGCCCTCCCTTTTTGAATCGCTGAGGTTGAGTATTGTAAAATGTGAAGGATCAATATGTTCCGGCGTATAGACATTTCCCTCGGGCGTATAGAATGTCAGTTCAATCCAGTAATGACCTCGCTCGAAGAATAATATTCCTCTGCCTCGATTATTTATGGCATTTACGTTTGAAAATAGGGCAGCTACAAATAGCAGTAGAAAAAACAAGGTTGGTTTCTTTTTCATAATCACTTTTCGGTCTTTTTGTAAGCGCCGGATCTAAGGAGATGCTCGCCAAATTGAGAGAAGGTTTCATTCCTGTCATAATGGGAATCTATTTTTTTCTCATTAAGCCCGGTTTTCCCGGCTAGCTCAATAAATATTTCTTCAAGCTGTTTTCCCCCCGCCAGATATTGACTGTTAAAATCGCCAATAGGAGAAGGAGAAATTATGTGAAAAAAGATCTTTAAGAAATCCCTTTTTCCTATCCCTGTCCTGCTTGTAAAGCAATCGGTCAGATCCGATTCTATGCGTATTCTTTTTTCCCGCCAGCTAAGTTTTTCGTTCAATTAGCTCTATCCTTTATTAATTGGAAACGATAAGAAATTTTGTAAAAAAAGGAAATATCCCACTCGAGCTATTTTAAAATATGAATAAGGGTATGTCAACAACGATTGAGCCGCAATTGTTACTTGAATCGAGCATAAAATATAAAAAATGGCAAATAAAAATGCCGCCTGGCTTTAACCCCAACTCCTATGGAAATGAAAAGCGATCCTAAGGGACTCTCAGCGGAGCGTGGTAGGTTGCCTGATAAAAATCAGGTGGAAGTCTTTCCCAAATAAGCGGCTCATCTCCTAGGGGAAGAGATGGGGTTTTATGGTAGGAAGGGAAAAACCTCCCAATAAATCCAAGCGGCAAACTCTATTTCAAATTTATCCTTAACGGCTGTTTGTTATCCGACTCCCAACTGTAATGGTTGTTAACTTCAAACAATTCTTCCGTAATAAACTGCTTATTTTCTTTGTCAGTCCCGATAAATAATTCTCCTGATTCATAACTATGATACATTAATTTTATTACAATGTCTATAGGGGAAATACACTATTTATGTCAAATATCTGATTCTATAAGGCCTATTCGTATCGCGTATCTGACAAGTCCCGCAGTGTCATGAATATCAATCCTGTTTTTTATGTTAGCCCTGTGATTCTCAACTGTTTTGACGCTGATATACAAATTTTCGGCGATTTCTTTGCTAGTATTTCCTTCAGCGATCAATTGAAGTATCTCTATTTCTCTGTTTGTCAATCTGCTGAATTCATCTATATTCTTCCCTGATTTAATCATTTTATGATAATTATCCAGCAGGTCAGCGGGAAGAGACGGAGATAGAAATATCTTACCACGCATCACCTTTTTTATTGCTTCAATGAGAGCTTCCGACGCTGTTTCTTTTAGAAGGTACCCTTTAGCGCCTGCAGCCAGCGCTTTATACACATATCTTTCTTCAGAGTGAATAGTCAGCATTACAATTTTAATACCAGGATGATTTTTTGTAATCTGTCGTGTTGCTTCTATCCCCTCGAGTTTAGGGAGGCTTATGTCCATTACAATCAGATCAGGATTGAGTTTGTTGGCTAGATCTATTCCGGTTCTACCATCCTCTGCTTCTCCGACTACAGCAATTCCTTCATCCTCAAGCAGTCTCTTTAACCCCTGTCTGAGAATCGCGTGATTTTCAACAAGTAAAACCCTGAGGTTATTGGACATTTGGACCTCCTCGAGTATTTACACTTTGACTATTGTTACTTTTATCCGGGTCCCCGTTGTCATATATATTATACAACAAACTCCCGAATAAATTCCATTACTATTTTCGATCTATTAGAGTGTATGGGATAATTTATTGACAATCTCATTTTCTTTTTGTTACTGTGGGACAATTGCTGATTGAAAATTAAAAACTTGTTCGGGAGAAAATTGCTAATGAATGAAAATGTCGGGGTTTTTCATCCATCGAGGAAACCATTTCGTTTTACACTATTGTTCTTTGTCAGTCTCTTTACTTATGGAAGCTATTTTGCTTATGACGGCTTATCCGCCATAGCTCCGATTCTGATTAAATCGTTTGAAGTTTCAAGGGCCGCTTTTGG
>DAOWMJ010000226.1 GCA_030643145.1 Candidatus Latescibacterota bacterium
ATTGACTGTGAACAATCATATAACCCCGGGCTCCAGAATTGTATCCTTTTCCCATTCCGGATTTGTATAAGGATAGTCTGAATTGTAGTGTAAACCCCGTGATTCTTTTCTTAAAATTGCTGAATAAACAACAAGACTGCTTACGAGCGCTATATTGCGCAGCTCAACCATATCAACAGATATCCCATACCGCGCGTAAATTCTATTTACTGTTTCTCTTATCTGCCATACACGTTTCTTCGCAATATTCAATCTCTCGTCACTTCGAACAATCCCCACATAATCCCACATCACCCTCCTGACAAGATCCCAATCATGATCAAGGATTACGGTTTGTATGCGATGTACATCACCCAATTCAGGGCATGACAGCTGATTTTTATTCCATTTCAAACTCTTTTTCATATCCTTCTTTATTCTCACTGAACACTGTTCAGCCATAACAAGGGCTTCCAGCAGGGAGTTACTCGCGAGCCTGTTGGCTCCGTGAACACCCGAACAAGCAACCTCCCCTACCGCATAAAGCCCCCTGATATTCGTTTTGCCGCTTATATCCGTCTTAACGCCGCCTACCATATAATGAGCAGCCGGCACAACCGGTATCTGATCCTTTCCTATATCTATTCCAAATTTAAGACAACTTTCGTATACAAAGGGAAAACGATTTTTAAGCCAGTCTGAAGATCTATGTGTAATATCAAGATAAACGAACTTAGCGCCGCTTCTTTTCATTTCACTGTCTATAGCCCTTGCTACAACATCACGTGGAGCAAGCTCCCTGCGCGGATCCTTCCCTTCCATAAATTCAATCCCCTTTAAGTTCCTCAGGATTGCTCCTTCTCCCCTTAAAGCCTCCGATACAAGAAGTGATTTTGCCTCAGGGTGATATAAACATGTGGGATGAAATTGAACAAATTCCAGATTGGCCAACCTTGCTCCAGCCATATATGCCATCGCAATTCCATCACCAGCAGCAACATCTGGATTTGATGTGTAGAGGTATATTTTCCCCGCGCCCCCGGTCGCAAGAACGGTTGACTTTGCTATAATCGCCTTTACTTTATTCTTTTTTCTGTCCAGAACATAAGATCCGATTACACCCTTATTGTCATCCGTAATCAGATCAATCGCAAACTGATACTCATTCAATTCAATCGAGGAATTAGCTTTTACAGAATCAATCATTTTTTCCGAAACTTCACGTCCCACAAAATCCCGATAGTGAACGACCCTGGAATTAGAATGTCCTCCTTCCCTGGTCATCTTCAACAAGCCGGTCTTTTCATCTCTGTCAAACCGTACACCGATAGTAATCAGCTCTTCTATTCTTTCTTTCGCGCCGCGAACCATCGTTTTAACCGCGTCTGCGTGCGATAGACCTTTTCCCGTAGCCAAAGTGTCTCTGACATGGTTATCATTGGAGTCTTTATCATCAAACACCGCCGCTATTCCCCCCTGGGCCTGGTTTGTGTTTGAAGCATGCGCTTCCCTTTTTGTTATAACGGTTACCCTGGCATACTCGGAGGCCTTGTACGCGAGGAAAAGACCCGCGAGGCCGCTTCCAATAATCAAAATATCAGTTTCTTCAATAGTCAAAGTCCTGCTCCATTCTTCATACATTCTATAAAATATTAACATATATCGCAACACAAAGAACTGCAATATGCACAACGCATGTCCCCTTCAATGCCGGACAATTAGCCTCACTTTTATATCTTTATACATTAAAAGAAGTTAAGGCTTAATCAACTAGTTCATGTTTGGCATAATCATTGCGTAATAAAAAATCGAGAAAAAGCCAGAGCAGCATCTATATGAGGAGGTTATTCGATGTCCGTAAAAAAGATATCACTGATTGTATTTGTTTCAATTATCGTTTGCGGAACTATTTTTATGGGTTGCGATAAGGACAATACCTATACGCAGAGGACAGTTATATTTGTCAGCAGCATTAATGAAGGCTCCCCATTCACAAGTGATGTTTTGAACCAGGGAGATTCATTATACTACACGGACAGTTTCGTATATAAAACTGTAGATGATTACGTGGTAGAAGATTTTGTCACCGTCACTTTTACAAACAGGCCGTACTCCGGAATAGTAGATGTCTGTAATGGATCCCTTGGAGATTTCCTCATTACAAGTTATGAAGTTGAATATGATCCCAGGACCAGTGGTATTCCCGTTCAGTCATTTTCCGGAAATACAAGTATCCTTGTACCGGCGAATTCAACAGTTCAAGCCGGGATACTTCTTGTGCCCTTCAGAGACAAAAACAGCACTGTTCTTTTCAATATACGCTACACTGCTACTGAAATCATGTCAAACGCTACTATCATATTCCACGGGCATGAAATTCAAGCAGAAAACAGAACTCTCAGCTTTACCGCAGGGCTGCATGTAAACTTTGCTGATGTACTTAATACTGAATAGTGAAATCAGAAAAGTCAGTCGCTTCGATTAAATAAGCATTGTTAATTATAATGGCCCTTAACTTTCAGATTTAAGGGCCGTTTTTTATTCTGCAACTCGAAAAATAATTCTAATAATATTACTTATTTTCAAAATTGATAGCAGATCATATAATTAATGAGATAGATCGCTTTGTTAAATCTTTTTGGTAAGCCCGTTAATCCCCTTAATTTCCATCTTAATTTTTACGGCGTATACTTCCACTTCCGTGGGGAACAGTTCATGTGTTTTAAACCAGTCCTTTTCTGTCGTTAGGAAAATCACATCTTTTCCGGCTGCTGTTACCATCGATTCAATAGATACTGCTGTGTATCGATGATGATCAGAATACCTGAATGAAGCAATAGGAATACAAATATCCCTGGCCACCATCCCTTCAAAGGAAACGGGATAAGCAATCCCTGAATAAAGAGCAATCTTTCTGCCCTTCAGTTCATCCATGTCGATTGTTTCCCCTCTTCGTCCATAAATAGCGGAAAACTCATGCCTGGAGAAATAGATTCTCTTCCCTGTTGTAAACCTCGATACCTCGCCGGGAACCCTTTCCCCCTCCGATCTTGTAAAGATTATCACATCGGCTCTTTTTACAGCCTCCGGTTTTTCTCTGAGCGCTCCCAACGGCAGCACCTTTCCTCCAGCGAATGGAGTTTTGTAATCAAGAAGCAGGATATCTATATCCTTTCTTAAAGAATTGTTCTGAAAAGCGTCATCGAGCAGTATATCTGTTGGATTTAAGATCTCTGCCGCTAAGCGAGCCCCTCTTCCCCGTTTCGCATCAACCACAACCGGTATTCCCTCTTCTCGAAATATCGCTACTTCATCTCCGAAAGTTTCAGCAAACAATCTGTC
>DAOWMJ010000257.1 GCA_030643145.1 Candidatus Latescibacterota bacterium
GCAGTTACAACATGCATCTTTCCGCACCTTCCTTAAAATTTACCTGTTCAGTTGAACAACAATCTCCAAAAGATGGGATATATCATCAATTTCAAAATCAGCTCCTGACGATTCAACCCCGAACGTATCACCGTATCTGGCAAAGACCGTTTTTATTCCAAGCTCCGAGGCGCCGGCAATATCCCTTTCAGGCCAATCACCAACCATCAACGCTTCTTCCGGTTCTACTCCAAGCTTGTTCAGGACGGTTCGAAAGGGAACGGGGCTTGGTTTATGCTCGCCTGTATCCTCAAAAGCCAGAACAAGATCAAACATGTGATGAAGCTTGAGATAACACAATCTGAGCCATGCTTCCTCGCGCGGGGCATCGGAAACAACCGCAAGCTTAAATCCCCGTTTCAGAAGCTCAATCAGTGTGCTGTTGACATGCGGATAGAGGACAAGCGACGCTTCCCGGGCTCTTCTGTACGCCACTATCCCCGCCGCCATAATCTTATAATCCACTTTCCCTATAAGCTTTATGAGCAACTTGTTGAACACCTTCTGATGTTCGATCCCTTCTTCGCTATATATTTTAAATATCTCTTTTTCAATCTTCTCATTTGGAAAATCAAGCCCCGCGTCGATCATCGCCTTAATCGCGGCTTCTATTGCCGAATTCTTCATTCTCATAAAATCAGTGAGAGTGTTATCCAGATCAAAAATTATTAATTTCACCATATTTTTCTTTCTCCTTGCCGCACGTCTCGATCCCGATATATTCTTAAATTATGTTACATAATAAAAATAAAATCCCGGATGAAAACAAACCACCCGATTCGACACCTTCCATGTTCAACCGGATTAACAACTATCTTCTTCTTTCCTATTCCCTTACCTGTTTCCTGATCTACTATTCTCTCTCCGCCATTCTATACCTTAATAACCAAATTATACTCTCACTAATGCTGCCGGGACTACTCGCCTTCGTTCTGCCTTTGTACCTTCTTGCCAGAAGACTCTCCTCCGGATTCCTGTATGAATATCGAATAAAGGCTCCTGATCTTTCAACGGCGGGGCTTGTTCTTCTTATAACGGCAAGCGCCATTTTACCTGTCGACGCGCTCTCCGGTTTTTTTGAGCGATACAGATCCGTCAGTCCTGATTATACCGATTTACTAATATCAATCAAGCCCAAAGGCTTCCAGAGTTTTCTGGTTGTAACTCTCGGCATCGCGGTTGCCGCCCCCCTTTCCGAAGAACTGCTTTTCAGGGGATTTATCCAGAGGATTCTGCAGAGAAATACGCGAAAGACCATTGCCATAGTACTCTCGGGGTTGATCTTCGGGGCATCCCATTTCGACCTGGCCCTTATTCCCGGGATCGCTCTGCTTGGTATAATCTTTGGCTATATCTTTGTGAGAACAGGAAATCTCTTTTATTCCTTTTTCGCTCACGCTCTTTACAATTTTGTCTCCCTGCTCAGGCTCCATTATACATCCGTGAGCGATATCAAGGCCGGTACAATATCTACACCCTCTTGGAACTGGGTCGCGCTGTCAGCGCTGGTTTTCTTATTAGGAATATACCTGTTTGAAAAAGAGAATCGCGGCGTGGAAAATGTAGAAAAAGGCGGCCACTGATCAGGAGACGGGAAATTTCCTTTTCTCAATCAAAGATTGTAATTCCTGCTTTCCCTTTTCCGCGTCGACAAAATAAAATATCAGCGCTCCTGTGATAAAAAGTAACGAGATTGATGAAATTCCTATTCTGGTCGCGGTCTCGGCGCTGTAACCAATATTTCTTGCCAGCAATCCCAAACCCCCTATAAGAACCGGCCCGAGAATGGCGGCGAATTTTCCGATCATGTTATAGAACCCGAAATATTCGGCAGCTTTATCCCGCGGAATTATAGTCGCGTAAAAGGAACGGCTTAGGGCCTGGATGCCCCCCTGGACAAGACCGATAACAACGGCAAGAATATAGAATTCTACTTTGCCGCGCATAAAAGCCGCCCAGATTGAAACGAAGAGATAAACCCCTATAGCAAAAAATATCCCCTTTCGAGCGCCTGCCTTAGTGCCCAGAACGCCGAACGCTATCGCCGCGGGAAATCCAACAAACTGAGTGACAAGAAGAGCCACGATTAAATCGTTTCTGTTAAGCCCTATCGACAAACCATAATCAACCGCCATTCGAACGATCGTATCCACACCGTCAATATAAAACCAGTATGCCAGCAGAAAAAGAAAAACGGTTCTGAGACATCTTATTTCCTTAAATGTTGATTTTAACCCGGAAAGCCCCGCTCTTACGATTGCCCCCGCTCTCTTTTTCTTTTCCCCTTGAGGTTCTTTTACAAAAAGAATTACCGGAATAGTAAAAAGACTCCACCATATCCCCACTGACAGAAAAGAGAATCTTACGGCGTCAGCCGAACAGGAGAAACCAAATGTCGCAGGGCGCAGAGTCATCCATATATTCAGGGCAAAGAGAATCCCCCCTCCGAGATAGCCGAGAGCATATCCAAGGGATGACACGAATGTCATTCTCTTCTCTGACGAGACAAGTGTGAGAAGAGAGTCGTAAAAAATATTTCCTCCATTAAAAGCAATCGACGCGACC
>DAOWMJ010000253.1 GCA_030643145.1 Candidatus Latescibacterota bacterium
CTCCTCTTAATACTCGTAAAACCGCATTCCAAAATTCAATACAACTCCGATCAAGAAACAACTGGTCAACATTGAGCTTCCCCCATAACTTATCAGGGGAAGCGGGAGGCCTGTCACGGGAGCAAGCCCTATGGTCATCCCTATATTTATTACACAATGAAAAATAAAGTAAGCAGAAATTCCTACCGCGGCCAAGGACGCAAATCTGCTTTTAGTCCTAACGGCAACAGACAAAACACGATAAATAAGGAGCCCGAAAAAGGCGATTATAACCACACTTCCAATAAAACCTATTTCCTCCGAAAGCACGGAAAAAACAAAATCAGAATGCCTCTCCGGCAAGAATTCAAGCATTTTCTGTGTTCCACTTAAAAAGCCCTTCCCAACAATTCCTCCGGACCCAATTGCCATTTTGGATTGATAAACCTGCCACCCCATACCGAGTATGTCCGACTCCGGTCGAAGAAAAGCAAGTATCCTCTTCTGCTGATATACCTGGAGCCGCCCCATAACGCTTGGAACTATCAACATTACAAGGAGATTTACACCTACAAGCATAATATTCTGAAATATTCTGTGACGCCTCCGGTAAACAATTACAAGTATCATCAGGAAGAAAACCAGAAGAGGAAAGGGATAAGAACCGCCGCTTATTGAATAATCACTGTAAACAGTTAGGAAAGCGCTTACTACAGGGGTAATAAAAAGAAGCATTATACCCTCATCAAGCCCCCTCCAATATAGTACTGAAAGCAACAACGCCGGAAAGACAAGAGCGGTTCCAAGATCGGGCTGTTTAATTATAAGAAAGAATGGAACCGCGATTATCGCTGTTGTAACTGCAATAACTCGCAATTGATTTGGGTCTTTTCCCTTAGAGGAAAGAACCCTGGCGAGCAGGAAGATCGTCCCGATTTTCATAAGTTCACTCGGCTGCAGTCTCATCCCGCCAATCGAAATCCAGCGGCTTGATCCCCTCGATGGATCAAGTAGTAAAACAAACAGCAACAGCAGCAACCCGGAAAAATAAAAGAAATATGATGTCATTTCATAGTATTTGAAGGGTAGAAGCGCGGCCAGTATCAAAACAGCAATGCCAAGTAACGCCCATACAGCTTGTCTTTGAAAGAAATTTGATTCATTGGAAACGAAGCTTTCCCGTAAATCTTCCGGAATGTGTCCGATTGAATAGAGATTCAATAAACCTATACCTATCAATACAATCGTTGTAATAACCAATACCCAATCAATATTTTCAACAAGTTTACTATCCAAACCATCCCCCTGTTTACTTTATTCCATTTAATATATCGTTAATATCCAACCGCTGATAGATGTTCGGTGCCTGCGTATGGACGATAATTTCCCCTCTTTTATAAATTCACCTCGATTCATCCGCCTGCTCACTATTATTTAACGAATGAAAATAGAATATCATGATTTCCCTGGCGAGAGGACCAGCTGTAACCCCCCCGTGACCGGCATTTTCAAGAATTATGGCTATAGTCAAACGAGGAGATCTAAAGGGGGCGAACGCTACAAACAGAGCATGATCTTCGCCATGAGAATTCTGTGCTGTGCCCGTTTTGCCGGCCGATTTAATCCCGGGAACACGTGAAAATCTACCGGTACCTTCAGGATCCGAAACCACTTTCTCCATCGCGTCTCTTATGATATTTAAATGCTTTAAATTAATCCCCTCCACCTGAAGGGCTCTTTGATCACCCCAGTAAACAATCTTTTCATTCCGGTCAACTATTTTTTTTACAAAATGAGGAAATATCTTTTTCCCCCCATTTGCCATTACCGCGGTCATCACACAGAGCTGAACCGGTGTAGTGAGAACATCTCCCTGTCCAATAGAACAATTCAAGAAATGGCCCCTGGTCCATTTTCCTTTTCCAAAACGTTTGTTAAAATATTCCCTGCTCGGTATTATACCCCTTGCTTCTCCAGATAAATCAACCCCGGTTTTTTCACCAAGCCCGAATAGTTTTGCGGCACAAGCGATTTCATCAATCGGCAGGGCTTCTCCAAGCTGGTAAAAATAGGTGTCGCATGACTCGATAATAGCTTCGGTGAGATTTAACCTGCCGTGCCCCTCACTTTTCCAACATTTAAAATATCTGTTTCCGAATTGATAACCGCCATAGCATGGCTCAAACCTTATCTTTCCAAAAACAGTCTCGCTGTCAAGAGCAACGTACCCTACTAGCGGTTTATAAACAGAGGCCGGCGGATACACAGCTTGAACAAAACGATTAAAAAGAGGTTTATCCGGATCATCGTTAAGTTGCCTCCATCGCTTGTCGGAAACACCAGACGAAAAAAGATTAGGATCAAATGTCGGATAGCTTGCCGCCGCTAGGATCTCGCCATTATTAGGATCTATCACAACAATACTCCCCTTTTTACCTTCCAGCAGCTCCTCCACTTTCTTCTGCAGATCAATGTCGATCGTAAGATAGATATTATAGCCCGGCACCGGCAGACGAGGCTCAATATTTTCCCAGTCTTCGGGATACCTGTCATATTCACCCACACGCGTGCCTCCGGCGCTCTTCTCAACTATCCTGATTCCATCTGTACCCCTTAAATAATCATCATAAACCTTTTCAATCCCCATCCTTCCTATGACATCACCGGGAAAAATTCCTTCCGATTTATTCACTTCCGCATCTGTTACTTCGCCAACATGTCCAAGGATATGAGC
>DAOWMJ010000227.1 GCA_030643145.1 Candidatus Latescibacterota bacterium
AGGTACTTTTGGTATGTTTCTTCCTGTTTTATCTTAAACCCCTTTTCCTTATAAGCCAAACTGAGAACCTGCCAGCCATTGGGGTCTTCCGGCGCTATCTTTTCTGTATACAATGTCCCGAATCTTATAGCATCGTCAATTAATACCGCCTGATAGTAGGTTAAAAGAAGACTGTAAGCTGTCATTTTATCGCTTGGTTTTATGAGGTGAGCCTGTTCATAAGCCACTATTGCCCTGTGGTACATTTTCTGTTTACGATAAACAACGCCGAGATTATAATGAACAGCAAAATTCTCTTCGCCGCTTATATTGTATCCTTTGACGGCAATTTCATAAAATTTAGCGGCATTTGCCCATTCCTCTTTTTCCTGAAAATCGTCTCCTGTATTCTCAATACTTTTAGTCTGCGTTGGATCCTCTTCAATAAGATCTTCAAAACTTTTGACGGCCTGTTCTATATTGCCTCCAAAGGCCTCGACTCTACCAATAATGGAAAGCGCGCTTATATAATCTTCGTGCTCTCTATCCAACCGAAGCAGCAACGAATCAGCAGATATAAATGTTTTTTCCAAATAAAGGGAATCCTCATCCGAGAGGATAAAGGAAATTCTCACGAGTCTTAACCAGCTTTTTAGTCTCCTTGGATCGGCTTTGGTCGCCATTTCAAATTCATTGGCTGCGCCCTTTAGGTTTTCAAGCAGATACTCATTCAATCCGTTATTGTAATGTCCCGCCCAGTTCGATTTTATGTTTTTCTCCACTAAATCTCTTTTGCTCGGATCAAACGCGGCCGATTTCATGAAATTCTCATAAGCGAGCCTCATGCTGTCCTTTTTGCTATAAGAATACCCCAGCTGATAATAAGCCTCGGCATCCTGGGGATTCTTTGCCAGGCCGAGTTTGGCATTCTCAATCGCTTTATCGTAACTTCCTGTCTGATTATGAAGCATGGCACTTGTTGTCTCCACACTTTTACACCCGCAAATTCCGGTAACCATGAAAACCAGGGCAATGCCAACTAACATATATTTTCTCATCAAAACGAATCCTCCTTTAACTCCAGATCGGTTAATGAAATTGCTCTTACGTAACAACCCATCACTATCATCATTCCTAAAAAACAAAGGCGGTTTCCTGGAAAATCCTGCCTCAACAAATCATTCCAATTTTAAAATGAAAATCTTAAAACTCTCGGTTACCGTTAAATTAGCAAGCCATCTTCGTCCTGTCAAGCCCCAATCCCGGCTTATCTCATTAACACGAGGAAGCTTCCGGTTCCCTCTAGAAAAAAGTTGCCGGATCAATATCCCATCGAATCTCTGTCTTTTTGAAATTTGACACGCCCTCCCTGGCCTCGTCGACCAAAATTTTCTTCGATTCGAAATCGAATATACCCTTTACCAAAATCTGAAATCTGTATTTGCCTCTTAACTTCCTGATTCGCGCCGGCGTAGGACCAAGAAAAACAAAATCTCTATTCAAGTTCAGCCCGTTAAGTATTTCATAAATCCTGTCGGCGGCGTTCATCGCGTTGTTCTCCGAATCTGAAGTCACAGTAAATAAAATCAGCTCCCTTTCCGGAGGGTAATTCAGTTCGCTTCTCAAGGCCAACTCAGTTTCGGCAAAACTGTCATAATTATGCTTTATGAGATGTTTGAAAATATAATGATCCGGAGCATAAGTCTGAACCAGCACTTTTCCCCCCTTTTCCCCCCTTCCCGTCCTCCCCGCGGCTTGTGACAACAGTTGAAATGTCCTTTCCGCGGCCATAAAATCTGGAAAGTTAAGCCCGGAGTCAGCAGAAAGAATCCCCACAGCTGTAACATTCGGATAATGATGACCCTTCGCAACCATCTGTGTCCCCAACAACACATCGGCATCCCCCCTGGCGAATCTTTCGAGTATTTCGCTGTGTCCGTTACGTTTCGAGGTTGTATCAAAATCCATTCTGGCAATCCTGATCCCCGGCATAAGGTTTAACAACTCCATCTCCACACGCTGAGTGCCTACTCCAGCGTGAAACACTTTATAAGACCCGCAAACTGGACATTTCTCTGGATAATTATGTCTATACCCGCAATAATGACATATCAAGCCCGCGCCTCGGGTGTGATATGTCAATGAAATTGAGCAGTTCGGACAACTGTCTATCCATCCACAATTTCGGCATTGAACAAAATTCGCGTGTCCCCGCCTGTTAAGCAGAAGAATAGACTGTTCGCCCGCTGTAACACCCCTATCCAAAAGATCCAGAAGCTTGTCGGATAAAAGTTGTTTGCACCCGCGCATATCCACGATTTCGACCGGTGGCATCCTGTAACCTGTCGGCCTTGTCTGTAACTGGAAGTAGTAATCCCCGCGACTTCTGAATTTAGAATATCTTACAAGAGAAGGAGTGGCTGATCCCATTAGCAGTACCGCGTTCTCACTACGCGCCCTGAAAAGCGCGACATCAACAGCATTGTAATGCGGTTTTTCATGTTGTTTATAAGAGGAATCCTGTTCTTCGTCTACAACAAATATCCCCAGCTCTTTCATAGGCACAAATACTGCCGACCGGGGACCAATTACAACATCCAGCTCCCCCGAGGAAGCCTTTTTCCATATTGTGTGCCTTTGAGCGCCTGTCAATCTGCTATGAAGTACAGCCACTCTATCCCCAAAACGTCGTTTGAACCGGATTGTAATCTGAGGAATCAAAGCAATTTCCGGTATTAATACTATTGCTCTTTTTCCGGATTTTATTGCTTCTTTTATGCACCGCATATACACTTCAGTTTTACCGCTCCCCGTAACCCCATGCAGCATTACACTTAAATGTTTCCGGGCATTCATTGCTTCAGTTACAACCATGAATACTTTTTCCTGCTCCGCATTCAGCTTCGGCGATCTTATTTCATGTGGAAAACTTTTTTCTGAAATTTCACTGGGGCAGACACGCTGCTTCCCGGCAATTCCCGCTGGGAGCATTACCTTCAGAATTTCACCCAGGGGATAAAGATAATAATCGGCCATCCAACCTGCCAAATCGAGGAGCTCTTTATTTATTAAAGGAGTTTTGTCGACTAACCCGGAAATTTCGCGTATCTTGAAGTTCCCTTTAGGTTTAGGGCAGAACGAAAGAATATAACCCGTGACACGCCTTTTACCGAATTTTACCTTAACCCTGCAACCCGGCAAAATGCTTTTCACCATATCGGATGGAACGCTATATGTAAAAAATCTATTTACAGGAACCGGCAAAACAACATCGACATACTTTATTATATTAATTTTGGCTAGCATGGTAACCAAAATTATATTATTAAAGCATCTGG
>DAOWMJ010000029.1 GCA_030643145.1 Candidatus Latescibacterota bacterium
TGTGATTATTTGCAATCCTCCCTATGGAGTTCGTTCGAAAAATCCCCGGGAGGCAGGCGCGCTGCTTGATGAATTTGGGAAATTTCTAAAGGAACGCTGCAGTGGAGCGGTCGCCTATCTCTATCTTGGGAAGAAGGAACTGCTTAAGGATATCTATCTTCAGTCATCCTGGAAAAAGCCGATCAATAGCGGCGGGTTAAACGGATATCTTGTAAAATACGAGATCCGTTAGGAACCGATCCGGCAGTATAAGTAAAACGCTAAAGAAAAAAGACGGATTTTATAAAGAGGTAAGAAATAGTGATAGATGACATTAAACTGATAACCTTCGGGAGACTGGCCAGGGATTTTTATGCGCGAATCAGAGATCGTATAGAGCAGGGAAAGATAGTAATCGATTATTTCGATAGAATCGATCAAGAAAGACTAAATAAATATAATGCCCTGGCGGCTTTCGATATCCCGCCGGATATGAATATCTCACATATTTCATGGATTCATTCTTTCGGCGCCGGCGCCGACACCTTTCTTAAAAGGGGTGATCTGAGTAAAAATATCATAATTTCACGAACTGCCGGAAGGCTGGGAGAAAAAATAGCCGAGTATTGCCTGTGTCATATTCTTGCAGGAAAACAAAATCTATATGAGTTGTATTATCAGCAAAAATCCCGAGTGTGGCGGCAAATAATTCCGAAAAGGCTTGAAAAGACAAAAGTTGTCATACTTGGAACAGGGAATATGGGAGGTGAGGTAGCAAGACTTTTGTCTCGGTTCGATATTGAAGTTATCGGTGTTAACACAGACGGAAGAGATATTCCGAATTTTAATAAAATCTATCCCATTAAGAAGTTTTTTGCCGATCCTCCGAAGATAGATGTTTTGATTTGTACATTACCCTATACCCGGCAAAATAATAATCTGCTAACTGAAAAAATCTTCTCGAATTTTAAGAATATTCACTTCATAAATGTAGGGAGAAGTGAGTTGGTAGAAGGGGGAACAATAATTGATTCTATCAATAAGGGGTATATCTCAAGAGCGACGTTGGATGTATTCAGTACGGAACCGTTGGCCGCTTCATCAGAATTATGGGAAAATGCCAGGGTATATATCACTCCGCATCAAGCGGCTATAACTGACGCCGAGGACGTTACAGAGAGTTTCGAAAAAGTTTTTAAGACCATTATAAGCAATAAGAGAAACGAGCTGTTTGTTGATCTCAGCAAGGGATATTAAATTAATCTCGAGATAGTAAGATCTGGTTCCACCCGAAGGTTATCTGTTTCACTTCTTCTATTAACTATAACGGAAGAAAGCCGTCACCATCAGCGCCTTAGGCTGATATGACATTAGGAATTGACAAATCAGCACGCAAAATATTAGCATCTGGGGGCTGTACATTAATTTACAAAGACTAAAAACTGAAATTTAAGGAGGCATTGTTTATGCGAAAAATCATATTTATTATTCTCGTTTCTTTGCTAATCCCCGGATTGCTCGTTTCAGGTGACAAGAGTGATTGGGAAGGGGGAGTCCCTGAAGGATGTACCTCTATCACAGCCGGCAAAGGGGCTACTGTTGACGGTTCGGTGATTACTTCGCATACGGACGACAGCCACAAAACGCGTTCCTGGATGGATATCATGCCTGCCGCCAAATACAAAAGGAATGACAAAGTAATAATGTACAAGCGCGCGGCTGATGATTCATTAGCTATGCCGGCATACAAGCATACTCCCGTGGGAAGTATTCCGCAGATTGAAAAGACGTATGGTTATCTGAATACAGCTTATCCGTGCATAAACGAGAAACAGGTAGCTATTGGTGAATCCACATTCGGAGGTAGAAGCGAGCTGCAGTCCGATGAATGTTTAATTGATTGTCAGCGGTTGTGTATGCTGATGCTACAGAGAGCCGCGAGCGCCCGGGAAGCGATAATAATAGCCGATGAATTGACCAGGAAATATGGCTGGAGCGATGACGGTGAATGTCTGACAATATCAGACAAGAGGGAAGTCTGGCATTTCGAGATTGTCGGCCCGGGGAAAGGTAAGACGGGAGCTGTTTGGGCCGCGCAGAGGGTCCCCGACGATCATATCTCAGTCAATGCAAATGCCAGCCGAATCAGGGAAATCAATCTGAACGACACCGACAACTTTATGGCCTCAGCTAATGTCTACAGCGTTGCCGAGGAGAACGGCTGGTGGAGTGAGGGCGAGAAATTTGAGTTCTGTTATGTGTATGCTCCGAAAAGCAGGAAATCGATTGCGGGGCGACGCAGAGAGTGGCGTGTGTTTGATTTGTTAGCGCCTTCTTTAAAATTAAGCCCCACATCGGAAAATTATCCCTTTTCGGTTAAACCCGACAAGAGGGTCTCCGTTCAGGATATAATTGAAGTCTTTCAGGATTATTATGAGGGGACCCCCTATGATATGACCCGCAATATAACCGTCACTGATAAGGAAGGGAAAGAAGTGGTATCACCGTTGGCTAATCCATTTCTACCCTACGATCAATTGGGAATTGACGGTGTTCAGGGCAGTTGGTTTCAAGTTTCTGATGAAGGAGATATTAGGTTTCTTGGCGAACGTACTATCGCGCGATGGTACACCATGTATGGAACGATCATTCAGTCAAGAGACTGGTTGCCCGATGATGTCGGGGGAGTAGTCTGGCTGGCACAGGATAATATCGCGAGTTCAATATACATCCCCGTATACTGCGGTGTCTCCGACCTTCCCGAGTCATATAAAACACCCGGAAGACCGGGTGGATATACGAGGAAATCAGCCTGGTGGGCATTTAACCGGCTGGGAACACTTACAGCCCAGCGCTGGGGGGACATGCGCCATGACGTGCGCGAATGCTGGGACCCGATTCAAAAAGAATTATTAGATAATCAAAAGGGTTTTGAAGAAAAAGCCCTTAAGATTAAGAATATTAAGAAACGTCGCGAGTTTTTGACAAATTACACCGTTAAACAAGGAACGCGGGTGGTGGAGAAAGCCTGGGATCTCGGCGACTTTCTTTGGACAAAATATGATGAGAAATTCTAAACAGGGTTAGACATCGCAGGGGGCCAATATTTATTCTAGGAAGTTCCAAAAATCTATGCTATAATATGTGTGTTGAAAAAGGGTTTTTGTAATTACTCATTAAAGGACGGTTGAGAATAATGAGATGTCCCGCTTACTTTGTTCTTTTAGCGGTCTTTTTAAATATGGTATGTCTTTCCGGCGACAGTCAAGCTGCGAACAAGGAAACAATCGCGACTGTTCAGGCTTATATCAGCCAGCGTTCTGTAAGTGTCGATGTGTACGGACACAATGAATCGGGCCTCTTCGAATATTTTAACCTCATTACATTCGACGACACGCAACTTGATTATGTGAGTATAGCAGCGGATCGCGGCGCTCTCTGGACTGGATACTATCCGACTCATGTGGAAGGTAACAAGATATATGTCCATGGATGGTCCGGTGGATACAGTGATTGTTTATCTCCTGATACGAGTGAACCCGGCGCCCCGCTCTTTCACATTAACTTTAATGTTAAATCTACAGCGTCTACAGGGACAGCCGTACTTGAGTTCTTATCAGAGTTTCCCTGGGACGGACACTGGATAGGCTGTGACTATAATCAGATTACGCCTTCTCCGGAATATTATGACGGAGGCGTGGAGGTTCTCGGACACGCGTGTTTGCTGACGGCTGGGTGTGACACAACCGGCCCAGGACAGCAGGCTGTCGTGGACGTATACCTGCACAACGATCTGAATGTATTCGAATATTTTTGTCAGCTTTTGTTCGAGAGCGCAAATGCAGATATCGATTCTATCATTGCTCAGAGGGGCACACTTCATTACGGTAATTATCCTACACACGTTTCCGGTGATACGGTCTTTGTGCATGGATGGGCTGATGCCGACGAATGTTTCTATGAAGATCATTCAACACCGGGCGCTTCACTCTTCCGAATATTCCTCACTGTTCATGCTAATGCTCCAGTTGATTACGTAATACCTCTCAACTTTCTTGATAATGGGCTGTTGTGGAATCACTGGGTCGGCTGCGACCTGACGACTACTGATTCATTTGATGCAGAGAACGGCTGGTTATACGTTAAGCAAATAACGGACAGCCGAGACATGGAGATACCCTCATCCAATTTTCTCGCCCAGAACTATCCGAATCCATTCAACCCTGTAACCCTGATCCGATTCGGAATTGGTGAGGATTCTCCAGTATCGCTTAAAATCTACGATGTTTCAGGGCGCATGGTAAGGGAGCTGGTCAACATCCGCCTTACCGCGGGCTCCTACAAGATGGCCTGGGACGGCAGGGATTCCGAGGGGCGCGGTGTCACAAGCGGCATCTATTTCTATCGTCTTGAAACGGAGTTATTTGCCGTAACCCGTAAAATGATCCTTCTGAAATAATTTTAATCAGAAGATAAATCCAAAAGAGAATATTTTTTTGTTGACATACTGTGTGATATATAGTATATATAGTATAGTATTGGAGGTAACAGAAAGGAGAATTTATAAGATGCCAATTCAGGATAACAAGATTGAAGCTGAGATGAACAGGGGATTTTTGCAGGTTATGGTTTTGCTGGCTTTGGAAACTCCTATGTATGGTTATATGATGATCAAGTTTATTGAAGAGGTCGGATATTCTGTTGAAGAAAATACACTCTATCCAATGTTAAGAAGGCTTGAAAAAAACAAATGGATAAGCAGCCGCTGGGATGAGGAACATGGCAGGCCGAAAAAGTATTATGAAATCACTGAGGAAGGAAAACTAATCAGAAAGAAAGTGTTAGCTATCCGGCAGATACAAAATAGAGTAATAACAAAATTATTTAAGGGGGTTAAAAATGGATAAAAACTTAAAAGATTATTTGGAGGAAATAGATCATTATCTAATTCTGAATGAAGGGAAAAAGGAAATTCTGGCAGAAATTGAGAGCCATATTCTTGAGAAAACTGAAAAAGATTTTGGGGAAATTTCAGAAGAAAATGTTCAAAAAACAATTAATTTATTCGGATCTGCAAAAGAAGTCGCGGAAAAGTATCTTGACGGTTTCCAGATAATTTCTCCATCTTTTAAAAATTACCTTTTCAGGTACACCTGGATTTTATTCGCGATTCATTTTTCTTTAAAGATAATATCCTATGCGTTTAACACATCATTTCATCTTTTGCCTTTTGACCTGTCAATTAAAGTTAACGGGTTAATGCAGTTGCTGGGCGAAGCACCGGTAACCTGGGTATATGATTTCGGTATAATGGCCTTGATATTCTATTTGATTACCCAGAGTGAAAAAGAGACAAATCTTATCTGGCCCCAATTTGTTGTTAGCAAATTTAAAATAAAGACATTGCCTTTAAATGCGCCAAGCAAAGTAAAAATTGGAATCATGGGGAGTCTTTTGATTATCTCTCTTTTAGTTTATTTTAAATACAACACTCTGTTTTTTAAAACAGTTAATCTCACTGATACTCCTGAACCTCTTTTTGAAGCAGTTTTTTCACAATTCATCTCCTTATTAATAATCGGGTTAATTTTCTTTGAGCTAATTTGCACTATTTTCCCCTTCTTTTTCAAAACATATTGGGTGAATTTGGTTAATAACAGTGTTTATCTGGTAGTAGCTATTTTTCTTCTAAACTATCCTTTTAGGGAGATATTCATTGACCCCTCTCTGAATGTCTTAAAACCAATCGGTTCGTGGATTCTGATAGGTACAATAATTATTGTAGGGTTTGATTTTTTTAAAGTTCTGATATCTATAATAAGAACAAAAAAGAAATGTCTTGATTGAATAAAACAGGCATAATAAGGGGGGGAGTTATGAACAAAAGGAGTATTATGAAAAAGTGTTATCGATCAGAAATTATTAAAATTATAGCCATCTGCACTTGGAGCTTATTTCTAATTTCAGTATCAGCTACATATTTCGGATGTCAAAAGACAAAAGAGATAGGACCATGGAACGAAAAATATAATTTCATTTATGATATTCAACCGATCATTTTTCATTATGATCACGGAATCCTTGCGGGAAGCTATCCTCAAAATCAAGAAACTACGGAAGTAAAATTTAATGATGTATGCAATTATCTGGGACATGTTTGTCTGTGCGGGGCGGGAGGATATAAGATTTCTGAAATAGCAATAAATTCATTAAAAAAGCCTGAAGAAATTCTTGAGAAGGGCGATTTCATACTGATCAGTAGTAGAGACCATACAGTAAGCGATGTAATTTCCTTTGTCCTGGGGTGCAGCAGAAGAAATGACCCTGAGAAAAATCATTATTTTATTAACCCGAATATTGAAGCTCCAAAGAGGGAATATCACTATTTTATAGGCTATACTCTACAAGAAAGAGCGGTTCATATTATTTATCGTAAACATTTACTTATTGGAAATGAACTGATGGATAGATTATGGAAAGTTGAGCTGGCCTACGAAGAAAACCCCGCTTCTGTAAATCAAGCTGATTTTGAATTATATCAAAATACAATGTTCAATATGGTAAAAAACGTTCTGTTAGATCAGAAAGAGGGCCTTTTTGACGTTGAATTGATAGGGTATGATGAGTTTCTGTCAATTCTAAAACGATTAAAATCAGAATGAGAAATTGTTAACCGGATTCGTCCGGGCGATCTGTAAGCGGCTGCCTGGAAAAGATCCTTTGTTTTCGCGTAAAGAAACGGAAAGGGCGCGGTAATTCCGCTGTGCCGCGTGGCCGTCTGTGAACTTGATCGGTTGCCGTAAGAAATATGAATCAAAATATCCTGCAATTTATTTTGGAAGATAAAAGTGTTTCAAAAATATATGAAGAGAATATCACCGAATTTGTTAAACAATTTTGTTAATATTCAGCCGGTTACATTGTATCTTTTTTTCAGATATATTTATTAATAAAAATGAGATTAAAGACTTAGGTATTAGAATATATATTGGGAACAACGGCCTTTAAAAAGGAGAAAGATATTGTGAACGATAGAAATAACCGTGTATGTCCGGTCGAAAGAGCAGGTGGTCTTGATAATAGAATTCGACGATGGGTGCAAAACCCTCAGAAAATACTCAGCCCATATATTGAAGAAGGAATGACAGTCTTGGATTTAGGATGCGGCCCGGGATTTTTTTCTATCGAAATGGCTCTAATGGTTGGCAAGACCGGGCGGGTTATTGCATCTGATTTGCAGGAAGGGATGCTTCAGAAAATAAGGGACAAGATTCAAGGAACTGAACTTGAGAATCGTATCATACTGCATAAGTGCGAAAAAATCCAAATAGGTGTTTCAGAGAATGTTGATTTTATTCTGGCTTTCTATATGGTTCATGAAGTTCCAAATCAAGAAATATTTTTTAATGAGATAGAAACAATATTAAAACCGAACGGACAAGTTTTAATAGTAGAACCGCCATTGCATGTTTCAAAGACAGCGTTTGCAGAAACTATTAAAAAAGCCGGAGATGCCGGATTAGTAGACGCTGGAAGACCAAAAATAATCCTTAACAAGGCAGTGATTTTGAAAAAGGACTAAACAATTATAAGAATTGTGTCTTAACATAACATAGCTTACATTTTAATCGACTTGTTAATATTTCTGTTGTAGAATAGTATTATTGAGAATTGAAAAAGCAGGAAGCATTATGATCAAAAAAGTTGTACAAATTCAGGGGCTTAACGAACATAAAATAAGTTCGATCAATAATGATTTAGCTTATTGGTTAAGTCGGACATCGGAAGAACGAATATCAACAGTCGAATACTTAAGAAGGCAATATCATGGAAGTTCAACCAGACTTCAAATATCTACTAGAGTTATTCAACGCCTACAAAGTTAAATACATGATTGTTGGCGGATATGCATTAGCTTACCACGGAGTGCCTCGGTATACAGGAGATATCGATATTTACGTTAAACCTGATTCTCAAAATGCTGAATTGATAATGAAGGCTTTGGATAAATTTGGATTTGGCTCAGTTGGATTAACAGTTGATGATTTTGAAAACCGGAATAAAGTTGTTCAACTAGGAGTCCAGCCGGTAAGAATAGATATTATAACTTCAATTTCAGGTGTTTCATGGAAAGATGCTTCTTTATCTTGTGTTGATGGAAAATATGGAGATCTGCCAGTAAAATATATTGGATTAGAAAAATTCATTATAAATAAGCGAAAAACAGGAAGAAAAAGGGACTTAGCAGATTTAGAAGCTCTTGGTGAAGAAGAAAGTTAATTAATTTATCTAAGGGTAGCAGTATGTTAGTCTTCCAGAGTAAAACCGCCGCGCGGATGACTGACAAAAATAAATTTGGCGGTAAAAAGGAGAATAGGTAATGGAAGAATCTAAAGTAAATATGCCGTTGCTGGGGGATGAGTTTCCTGAGTTAAAAGTGCAGACAACACACGGACCAATGAATATCCCCGGCGATATGAAAGGCAACTGGTTTGTATTATTTAGTCATCCGGCGGATTTTACGCCTGTTTGCACAACAGAGTTCGTAGCCTTTCAAAAAAGATACGAGGAATTTGAAGAGCTAGACTGTAAATTGATAGGTATGTCAATTGATCAGGTGTTTTCTCATATAAAATGGGTGCAGTGGATAAAATCAGAGCTTGATATAGAAATTAAATTTCCGATAGTTGCGGCCAATGATGCTGTTGCCCTAAAGCTTGGCATGCTGCATCCGGGCAAAGGCACAAACACTGTGCGAGCAGTATTTATCGTTGATCCGAAAGGTAAAGTTCGTTTGATAATGTACTATCCGCAGGAAGTTGGCAGGAACATGGATGAAATCGTCCGCGCCGTTAAAGCGCTTCAAATATCTGACAAACAAGGCGCTGTAGCGGCAGGATGGCCAAACAATGAACTAATCGGCGATAGAATCATTGTTCCACCGGCGACCAACGAAGAAGATGCCAAAAAACGCTCAGAAGAATACGATTGTTATGATTGGTGGTTTTGCCATAAACCATTGGAGAAATAAGCCTGAAACAAGGACACCGGAGTAGTTCCAGCTTAGCGGTCACATTTCGGTTCACTGTCACACAGTGCATTGATATGGTGAAAAGATCGAACTTATAAAGAAAGGCGAAAGGGATGAACAGGGAAAGGGATTATACAACACTGGAGATTTTAAGTATCGGCATCAAATCGGAGATAGAAGCGGCAAAACTCTACGCGCACATGAAGAAAATGACTGATAATTCGGTTCTTAGAAACAAATTTGATTTTTTGATATCCCAGGAAAACATGCACGAAGAGATTCTCAAGGAGGCATACGAAAAGATGTTTAAGGATGTTGAGCTGAGAATACCCTCCACTTCTCCGGTACCTCTGCTTGATGACATTCTGTCGGGAAATCCATCGCTAAAGGAACTGTTCGAAGTGGCGATGAAAGCCGAGAAAATGGCTGAAAAATTTTATGGTGAAATGGCCAAAAAAACGACCAATTCCGGCAGCATGTCACTGCTTCATTATATGGCGAAAATGGAGCATAGCCATTACGCTCTTCTTGAAGTTGAGTATGAGCAGCTGGAAAAGGGAGCAGATATCGATTCGGATGATTTTCTGCGGGGTAATCGCCTGATGAATCTCGGACCGTGAAACTTACAACCGGTACCGGGAGACTTAGAAATAATTGAAAGGAATGGATTATGGATCTAAACAGCGTTGAAGAAATTCTTGATTTCGCGATTAAATCGGAAGAGAGATCATACAAATTCTATACAGATCTCGCGGAAAAAGTAAAAAGGGAAAACATGAAAAAGGTGTTTCTCGAGTTCGCCGAAGAGGAGAAAGGGCACAAGGAAAAGCTTCTTAAGATCAAGGAAGGGGAAATGCTGATTCCGGTAAGGGAAAAAGTGATGGATCTCAAGATAGCCGAGTATGTCGAAGATGTCGAACCGGATATGGACTTGGATTATCAGCAGGCCCTGATAGTAGCCATGAAATCGGAAAAAGCGGCCTACAGAATGTACCAGGATCTAGCTGATACAGTGGAAGACACTGATCTTAAAAATGTTCTTTCGGGTCTGGCCCAGGAAGAAGCGAAACACAAACTGAGATTCGAAATCGAGTATGATGAGTATGTGCTCAAGGAGGACTAAATTCCTGATTTGAGACATTGATAAAAATTGTGCTGTTATCTTTTTCCGATTCAATGTAAATCTATGCGGCAGGGTCTTCCATTCGGAGCGCTTGAGTATGAACAACCTTACTGGAACTGAAATTCTCCATTACAAGATCGGTAAAAAAATAGGCGAAGGGGGGATGGGAGTTGTTTACAAAGCTGAGGATATAACACTCGACCGCTTTGTTGCACTCAAATTCCCACGCGATACCGCGCTTGTGGGAGAGAAAGCGCGTGAACGTTTTATAAGAGAAGCAAAAGCGGCAGCTGCTCTGGATCATCCTAATATTTGCACGATATTCGATGTACACGAGGTTGAGGGTCTTATGTTCATAGCCCTAGCCTACGTTGATGGTGAAAATCTGAAGGACCGCATTAAGTCCGGAGCTATCGATCTAAGAAAGGTCCTAGACATAGTAATTCAGATCTGCGAGGGGCTTTCAGCCGCTCATAGCAAAGGAATAATTCACAGGGACATAAAGAGCGCTAATGTAATGTTAACGAATGGCGGCCTGGTCAAAATAATGGATTTTGGGATAGCGAAGAATCCTGAAGCGGGAAAGTTTACTAATGAAGGAACAATGATCGGAACCTCCGCGTACACCTCCCCGGAAAGATATCAGGATCTCAAACTCGATACTCGCGCGGATATTTTTTCTCTTGGTGTTGTTATTTATGAATTACTTACAGGTAACCTTCCCTTTAGGGGAGAATATGAAGCTGCGGTGAGTTATGATATTTTAAATACCGATCCTGAATCACTGACCGGGATTCGTCAGGATATTCCTATAGAACTTGAGCGTGTTGTAAATAAAATGCTGGCCAAGGACAGGGAAAAGAGATATCAAACTGTCGAGCAGCTGTCCGGAGAATTACGCCTGATTAGGGATAATATAGAAACCCCGGAAAGAAGAAGCGCTTTTCAATCGTTTATGATCAAGCATGGAAAAAAGAGATTTCATTTGATAGCTGGTATCGCTGTGTTTCTTATTCTTATACTAACGGTGATATACGTGATCGATAGAGAAGATGCCGGGATAGATTCAATAGCTGTTCTACCCCTTGCCGATATCTCGTTGAATGAAAACGAATTTTACTTCGCGGAAGGTATGACAGACGAACTGATTAACAGATTATCACGCATTGAAAATTTCCGGGTCATATCGAGAACTTCAGTAATGTCGTATAAGGGGGTAAACAAATCTCTCAGAGAGATCGCCGGCGAATTAAAGGTGGACGCTATAGTCGAGGGGACTGTAAGAAGAGTCGAAGGCAGGATTCGTACTTCGGTGAGATTGATTGACGCTGAAAATGAGGAAATTATATGGGCAGGTAGTTATGAATACGCGAATGAAGATATTCTCATGCTCCAGAACAAAATTGCCCTTTCCATAGCTGAACAGGTTAAGGCGAGGCTTGAAGGAGAGGACAAGGCAGAACTGATGATGCTGCCCACCGGGAGTGTCCGGGCGCATGAGTTTTACATGAAGGGACGTTATTACTGGAACAAGAGAACTCCGGACGCGCTTAAAAAGGGTTTCGAAAATTTTACAGCGGCGGTAAATGAAGACCCGTCCTATGCCCAGGCCTATGCGGGGATTGCCGATTCATACATTATGCTTGTAAACTACACCGATATTAAGCCCGACAGCCTGTATTTAAAAGCAAGGTGGGCCGCTCTTAAAGCGATAGAAATAGACGACCGTCTGGCCGAAGCTCATACTTCGATAGCAATTGTACGCTGGAACTACGACTGGAATTTGCAAGGAGCGGAAAAGGCTTTTAGAGAAGCGATAGAACTTAATCCAAATTATGTTACTGCCCATCACTGGTACGCGATGTTTCTTGCTCTAACCGGAAGGTTTAGTGAAGCGGAACTGGAAATACAGAGGGGGCTTATTGTCGATCCCGTTTCTTTGATAGTGAATGCCGCGTCAGGACTTATTTCCTACTACGGAGGCAAGTACGATCTCTCGATTAACCGATCCCGAAAAACGATAGATATGGATTCTAATTTCTTTGCTGCCTATACGGTCTTGGGCCAATCTCTGATTCAAAAAGGAAAGTACATGGAGGCTTCTAAGATACTTGAAGAGGTTATTCAGCGCTCAGGCAGAAGAAGTTATCCTCTTACCTTTCTCGCAGTCGCTAAGAACCGCGCCGGAGAACAAGACGCCGCCGAAGCTATCTATAAGGAATTAAAAGAGAGAAACGGAAAAGAGCGGGTATCCTGTTACGACATGGCCATCGTTTCAGTTGCCGTAGGTCGCCGGGAGGAATCCCTCGATTGGCTGGAAAAAGCGATGAGAAAAAAGAGTTTCGGGCTGTTTCATATAAAAGTAGAACCGGTTTTTGAAAGTATCAGGGAACTGCCGAGATTTAAATCGATTTTAGAGACGATCGGTATCAATGAGGTAAAACTCCATGAGCAGGTGAAGAAATAGAGGGGCAGTTAGCTATAGTATCAGATACTGGGCAAATCGCGATGTAGTAACGGCGCCGGTAACAAAATCCTTATATTGAGTAAGAACGGAAAGGTAAAGATGAAAATTGCGGTTCTTATGCTGAATTCCGGGCGGGGCAGCGGTGAAGTAGCTAGGCAGCAGATTCGCTATCTCGCGTCTAACGGAAACAGAGTCTACTTTATGCATCCAAATATTGGAGAAGGCACGCCGGGTGCAATTAATATAGACATTGAACTTCACACATCCACAACTCCTGTTCACGAGCATTTACCTTCGGCTGGGCGAACCCAGGAACAGGTTGCCGGCATGTCATATGAACGCGCTTTGTCATATCTTTCTGACTATGAAAGTGCACTGGAGTCGGTTATTGACGAGGTGGATATCGTTCTTGGGCATCACGCCAGCATAAGCGCCATCGCTGCCGCAAATGTTGCCGTGAGGGCCGGGAAACCATATGTGCTCTTTCTTCATGGTACAGGGATCGAGCCGCGGCATCACGGCGGGTACGACGACAGAATCTGGTCTTTGATCAAGAAGGCGATTGAGGGGGCAAAGGGAATCCTTGTTACAACTGAGTATGTCCGTGACCGGCTCGTCCGTGATCTTATTGATCTTTCTTTGGAACGCTTCCTGGTGCTTCCATGCGGTATTGACCTTGAGGAGTTCTGTCCGGGCAGAAA
>DAOWMJ010000094.1 GCA_030643145.1 Candidatus Latescibacterota bacterium
CGTCGGCTGTCCCCGGCGAAAATCATGATCATCGATAATATCATCGTGAATCAGAGTGGCTGTATGAATAAGCTCCACAGCAAATCCCGAAGCGACAGATTTTTCGCGGTCGCCGTCTGAATTCCTGGCGGCCAGAAAAAGCACGTTTGGACGCAATCTCTTGCCGGGATTACTGATCAATGAATCGCATATTTTATCCAACAAGGAAACATCCGACCTGAGAGCCGATTTAAGTCTCTTTTCAAGGGAATCAAGCTCGTACTTGAGGGCTGATTTTATTGGATCGAGGTTAATATCATCCGAGTTATCCGTCAAATCTATACTCAGTTCCTTTCCGAAAACTTGAAACGCCATTCAATACCAAAACAAACAACAATATCGTCACCCTTTAACATTGATCACTGGATTTTGAAATTTATCACTACTCTTGATATCATTCAAGCAGTTTTCAGTCTTTATTTTCTCTTCTTCCTCTCTTTCCGATATAGATTGAAAGAATAACACTAATAAAAAAAAGTATTATCAACGGTAGAGCCATAAGGAGTTGAGAAACAGGGTCGGGTGGTGTTAAAAGCGCCCCGGCGATAAAAACAACCAGCACAACCCAACGCCATTGTTTAAGCAGCTTCTCCGGAGAAATCACGCCCGCAACCGTCAGAAAGATAATTGCCAACGGCAATTGAAATACAATACCGAAGGTAAAACAGAGCCTGCCCACAAAACTGAAATATTTTCCAACCGACAAAAGGGGCGATAACATCACAGTTCCGAACTTCATCAGGAAATCAAGAACTACCGGAATCATTATCCAGTATGCGAAGACTACCCCAAAGTAGAAAAGCACCGTTGAGGGAAAAACAAACGGGAAAATCGCTTTTTTTTCGCTTGAAAATAATCCCGGTGATACAAACGCCCATATCCTGAATAAAATATATGGAAAAGATACAAGAAACCCGGCAATAAAACTGAGTTTCATACGAATCATAAACGCCTCGGCCGGAGCGTGAAAATAGAGGCTTTCCACAGGAATCCCGGCGAGAAGAAAATCGATCAGATGCCTTGAAAAAAACCACAGGACTATTGAAGCGCCCAACCAAACCGCTATAACAGATATTAACCCTGATCTTAATTCCTCGAGATGATCAAGGAACCCCATTTTTTTTAGTTCTTCATTCCTTTCTTCATCAGCCAATTTTCCTCCCGATCACTCTATAAATTCTATCTTGTCGTGGGAAAAAGTTGCTATATCTCTCGTTTCCTCCTTGGCTGTTTCCGGATTTATACCTGTCATTTTCCCCTTCATCTCAGATTTAATACTAGCAGTAACTAAATAACCGCCCTCCATTGCGATTTTAGCTTCAAAAGTGGATCTCTGAATCCCTTTTATTGTACCCCGCCCCGTCTTGCCGGTTACATCGACTTCGACACTACCGCTGATACAGGCAACCTCGATGCCCTTTTTCGACTCAAACCCTTTCAGAGTTAATAGGGCAAAACCTTTTGCAACCCCTGTTTCCGTGCTGTCATCAATCTCTTTCCTCCAACTTTCACCAATTCCGCAGGGTTCCTCCGGCAGTTCAAAAAACCAGCTTTCAGCAAAGTTCTTTAACTCATCTTTCGATAACCCGGGTATGAATCCCTTAACACTTTCAACTTCTCCCATTGATGATACTTCAACCTCAATTGTCTTTCCCACAGCCTTGACAGGACTTTGAAAAGTCTGAGTTTCTCCATCTTTTACCATTTTGGTATCCTGCTCAAGGCACTTTATTCTGATTATACTACCTTTATCTGTTTTACTCTTTACGGAATGAACCACTCTATATGTGTTAACTATTCTAATATCCAATCCATAAAAGTTCATTTCTTTGGTATGACTCCCCTTATACTTGGATACCGCACCCACCTCCGGAGTGAAACGCAGCTTGATTTTCCCACCCTTACCCTCAACCTCCCCGGGAGACGGAGATGAAGAACAATAAATGTTCAACAAAGCAAAAACAGCAATTAGTGAAAAAAATGCTCTGAAGCGGCCAGACAAAAAACCCATAATATTCTCCCTTCTCAGAATATCGAGTCACAGTACCAGAAACATCACATAAATTATCTACTTATCCTTTCCCAGAAGCCCCTTTAATTCCAAATGAAACTGCGAAATATCCTTAAAATCCCGATACACGGACGCAAAACGCACATAGGCAACCTGATCTATATCTACAAGCCTCTTCATAATCTCGTTGCCCAGTTCTTCGGTCGGAATTTCATCCCTTATACTGCTTGATACAGAACGCTCCACTCCATCTATCAATCTCTCCAAGGTCTCCATAGAAACCGGACGTTTTTCGCATGCCCTGAGAAGACCATTAAGCATCTTCTCTCTTGAATAGCGCTCCCTGTTGCCATCCTTTTTCACAACCATCACTGGCCTTTGTTCAATACTTTCATAAGTTGTGAATCGATAACCACAGGCAAGGCATTCGCGGCGTCTTCTGATAGCTGAATCATCACGGGTGGATCTACTGTCAACAACTTTATCTTCTTCATTACCGCATGCGGGACAACGCAAATTATCCTCCTTTACGGTTCAGATTTCCTCTGTATCGGGCGTGGAATATAATGTCTCAATTCCTGCCTCATTTATAAGTTGTTCTCCGAGTTTGTCAGGATACTTTCTTCCAAGAACCAGTTTTTTGATACCCGCGTTAATAATCATCTTTGAGCAGGTGGAACACGGAGAATCGGTACAGTACATCGTAGCCCCTTCCATATTCACGCCTCCCCCCGCGGCCTGAATTATGGCATTCTGTTCAGCATGAACTCCTCTGCATAATTCCTGTCTTTCACCCGATGGAATCTTCAGTTTTTCACGTAAGCACCCGATATCAAGACAATGCTTCAACCCTCTGGGAGCTCCATTATAGCCGGTAGAAATTATCCTTTTGTTTATAACTATAATAGCCCCCACTTGTCGCCTGAGACATGTCGAGCGCTCAGCGACAAGATGGGTTATCTTCATAAAATATTCATCCCAGCTTGGTCTATCCATAAATCTTCCAAAATCAATAACAACCGGCCAAATTCACATACTACCAAGGCGATTGAACTTTAATAAAGATTCGCTCATTCCAATCAGAATATTCGGACTTTCCTTAAAAGCAAGCACCCGCATTATATATAAATTGGAAAACTCCGGGTAAGTTCAAAAGACTTTTTTCTTACCTCCGCAAGCACATTTTCATCTTCCATATTTTCAAGAACCCGGACCAATAGCGCCCCAACCTCCTCCATTTCAGTTTCTTTCATACCTCGAGTCGTAAGCGCGGGAGTCCCAACCCTGATTCCCGATGTCACAAAAGGGCTCTGCTCATCAAAAGGAACCGTATTCTTGTTCACGGTAATTCCAGCTGTTTCCAGAGCTTTCTCCGCCGCTTTACCGGTTAATCCCTTATTTGACAAATCGATAAGAAAGAGGTGGTTGTCGGTTCCACCACTGACGATTTCAAATCCGTGATCTATTACATAAGAAGCGAGTTTGGCGGCGTTCGCCACAACTTGTTTCTGATATTCTTTAAATTCCTCTGTCATAGCTTCCTTAAAACAAACCGCTTTTGCCGCTATAACATGCATAAACGGCCCACCCTGAGTGCCCGGGAAATTCATTTTGTTTACACTCTTTTTATCCTTTTTGTGGCACAGGATAAATCCTCCTCTTGGTCCTCGAAGCGTCTTGTGAGTGGTTGAAGTTACAACATCAGCGTAGGGAATGGGGCTCGGGTGCACACCGGCGGCAATCAGGCCCGCAATATGGGCTATATCAACCATCATGACCGCCCCTACGTTATCACAGATTTTACGGATCCGTTCCCAGTCCCAGAACCGGGAATAAGCGCTGGCCCCGGATACAATAAGTTTCGGCCTCTCCTTTTTAGCCTGCTCTTCAAGAGTGTCGTAATTCAAAGCCCCGGTTTCGCGATCAACCTCATAATGAACAACATCGAAAAACATGCCTGAAAAATTTACGGGATGCCCATGTGAAAGATGCCCTCCATGCAACAGACTTAAACCCATAATTTTATCGCCCGGCTTGATAAAAGCAAGATAGGCGGTAATATTAGCCTGGGTTCCGGAGTGCGGTTGAACATTGGCGCTTTCGGCGCCGAAAAGCTCTCTGACCCTTCTGCGTGCCAACCTTTCAGCTTGATCAACAAATTCACATCCTCCGTAATAACGCTTCCCAACATACCCTTCCGCGTATTTATTCTGCATTGGATTACTTAGAGCGGCAAGAACAGCCTTGCTTGTGAAATTCTCGCTGGCGATCATCTCAAGCTGATTTTCCTGCCGATCAAGTTCCCCTTTTACCGCTTCCATTATTTCAGGGTCTGTTTTTTCAAGATATTCAAAGAGATTTTCCTTAAACATTATTTATCGCCTCTCTTAAACAAAATTTCTATTAACGATTTTCATATTTATGAATCTTATTTATCCGTTTCAGGTGACGTCCGCCCTCAAATGATGTTTCAAGCCATGTCTTCACAAGAGCTTCAATCGCGGGATCATTTCCGCTTTCCTCCGAAAGGGTAAGAACATTGGAATCATTATGTAATCTGGTCATCCTGGCGTCCTGAACCGTTCTACACAGTGAGGCTCTCACTCCGGCGACTTTGTTCGCGGCAATTGACATTCCTATGCCGCTGCCGCATATCAGAATTCCACGCTCAACTTCTTCAGCGGCAACCTTCAGCGCTACAGGAATGGCAAAATCCGGGTAATCCACCGAATCTGTCCCGTGTGTACCTAAATCCAGGATGCCATACCCTTCCCTCTCAAGAAATTCCACAATTTTTTCTTTTAACGGAAACCCTCGATGGTCCGAGCCGACCGCCACTTTCATGGAATCAGTCCTTTCATGCAATCAAATTAATCCTCATAAACAAAATCCAGCCAATCTAATCTTTCTTCAACTTCAGCGTTGATCACCTTGAAGAAGAGCTCCTGCAATTCAGTGGTTATAGGACCGCGTTTGCCTTCTCCGATTTGAATCTTGTCGATACTCCTGATGGGACTTATCTCAGCTGCGGTTCCGGTAAAGAAGACCTCGTCCGCTATATAAAGCATCTCTCTGGGGACCAGGTTCTCAATTACTTCATATCCAAGTTCTTCAGCCAGTTCTATAACCGTGTTTCGCGTAATACCCGGAAGAACACTCGCTCCCAGAGGAGGGGTATAGAGCTTGCCATCCTGAACAAGGAAAATATTTTCGCCGCTTCCTTCACTGACATAACCATTCACGTCAAGAGCTATCCCCTCAACGTAACCATTTTTGATAGCCTCCATTTTTATCAGCTGGGAATTCATATAATTGGCTCCGGCTTTCGCCAGCGCCGGAAACGTGTTTGGAGCAATTCTATCCCATGAAGAAACACAGACATCAACTCCCTGCTCAAGGGCTTCAGGACCAAGATACTTGCCCCATTCCCATACTACTATGAAAGAATTAACAGGATTATTAAAGGGATTTACCCCCAGCTCATAATATCCCCTGTAAACGAGGGGCCTTATATAACATTCCTTCATATTATTCTTTCTGACTGTTTCAAAGCAGGCCTCTATAAATTCCCGCTTAGGTATTTCCGGTTGCATTCTGTACATCTTGGCCGAGTTATAGAGCCTTTTTATATGGGGCTCGAGCCGAAAAACTGCCGGCCCTTTCTTCGTGTTATAACATCTTATTCCCTCAAACACAGATGAGCCATAATGAATAACATGCGAGCAGACATGAATGTTCGCGTCATCCCAGTCAACAAACTTTCCATCCATCCATATCTTGTCTGACTTTTGTAAACCCATTTTCACACTCCCTCTTAACAAATAGCTCTTTTACTTCCCATGTAAGAACCCGGTGGAACAAACCACCCGCGACTAGCGCTGATTATAGAAATAAGTAACAATTCTTACAACAACAATTTCAGTTTAAACTATAAATTACACAATATCGTAAAACAACCTGTCCGTCCGGGCGCAAAACAGCGCTCGTGTGTGTAGATAAAAACTGATTTTATCCCGCTTAATTACCCAGATATATCACCCCCCAAATTAAATCTCTTCACAAGATAATCTTTCAATATATTTGTAAGATAATCAATCTCATCTTTGACTCCAATGTAAACTTCCCTATCCCCTCCGACTGGATCATTAATGTCGGGAGTTTCCCTTTCAGGATCCAGTTCTCCAAGGACTATCACCCTCGATTCAGCATCCGGATCGATCGCCAGCACGGCCGATTTATGCCGCGATGTCATAGCTACGACAAGGACGGAATTACTTATATTCTCCCGGGTCAATCCGGTAGTCCTGTGAGAAGACAGATCGATTCCTATTTCGGAAAGAACACTTATCGCGAGAGAAGAAGCAGGTTGACCATTCCGGGCGAATATACCGGATGACGCGAAGGTAATATTATTTAAATCAGCCATTTTCTTTCTTGCTATGGCCTCAGCCATCGGGCTTCTGCATGTATTCCCCGTACAAACAAAAAGCACTTTTCCCAATACTCTCTCCTCGCAAGGGTTAAATAAAAATCGCTTCACCCCTTCCAACCGGTTTCAAAATAGCCTGTTTACCATACTACTGTCAAGCGGGACAAATAAACCTGTGTTAATAGAGTGACACTTTTAGCTTGTTTGTATTCCACATTCTGTTTTACCATTGGCAATTGAGTCACGTGCAGACCAGCTTTGCATAATAGTAAGAGGAGTTAAGAAAAGGAGCTATATAATGGTAAATCTAAAAATCAATAAAGCGGAGAATATTAAAGCTGCCGAAGTGAATATGGAAGGAGCGGAAAATGTGACTGTCAGATGGTTGATTTCCGGAGAGGATGGGGCGCCTAACTTTGCGATGCGATTATTCGAGGTTGGGAAGGGAGGAAAAACTCCATTTCATACACATTCCTGGGAACATGAAGTATATATCCTGGAAGGAGAAGGCAAACTTCTATTTGAAAAGGAGGAAAGAGATTTCTCAAAAGATTCATTTATCTTCGTGCCGAATGGTAAAAAACATTCTTTCATAAATACCGGAGAAGATCCCCTTAAATTTCTGTGTGTTGTTCCAGACAAGCAGTAACCCTTTTTATTTTATGAGTTTGACAAAACCCGGGATTGGTTATATTTTTAGGATAGCTCCACAGTTAAGGAAACTCTGAAAGGATTGGGAAAATGATAAAAAAACTTGTGTTGCTAAATATTGTTTCAGCGCTCCTGTTAGCTGTTGTGGGGTCTGCTTCAGCGCAGATGCTCTTTAGAAACAAAAAAATGTACGGGCCGGTCCCGGGTATGAGTATTAACATAAATATCGGCTTCATCGACGGACCCGACGCTTCACACCTTGCCGAACATCTTGACTACTGGGCTCAGCAACAAAACGGCTCTGAAATGTTTAATGAAATCTCTACTTCGCCGTATATGCAGGTCGGATATGAATATCGAATTGCGCCCCGGTTCTTTTTAACCACAAAACTCAATTTTTCATATTTAAAAGCAAAGAGCGCCGGTAATTATGTTAAGAACACTACCATTGATCTTTTAATTAACCGCAAATTAGAAATATACCTACTGAGTCTCGATTTCGGATTTAAGCACTATTTCTCAAAACCAATGCCGCGAACTGTCTGTCCCTATTTCGGGGTAGGGCTTTCCCCTGTTCTTCCGATGGTACGATTGAATAACGATTCGTATCTCGCGGCAACGCGTGAACCGTACGATAACCCTGAAGAAACAATCTCTAAAAACAGTCTGGTAGTCGGAGCTCATGCTGAATTCGGGCTGAACTATTTTATTACAAACAGGTTCTCCGCGGGCATAGAAGGCAGATTCCAGATGTGCCAGAGTGATTTCGAAATCCACGATGGTAATTTCGATATAAAATACGCTGCGTTC
>DAOWMJ010000119.1 GCA_030643145.1 Candidatus Latescibacterota bacterium
AGTACCTCTGCAGCTGAGCTTAAGGAGAAGCTGGTTCTTCTTGCGAAGGAAAGGGAGATGGGAGAAAAAGCATCTTTAAACCTGGGAGAGGGCGAAAAGTACGTTATTTTTACTGTTGATTCTTTAGCGGATGAGGTCGAAACGTATGTTGCAGACTATTGGAGTTATTTTGGTTATACTTCTATAGTAAAGGCTGTGGATGATTATCCCTCTGATCCTGATAGCTTCAGAGCGGCTCTTAAGGATACGATTGCGCAACTGGCCTCTGAGGGAGCCGTTTATTTTCATCTAATAGGAGACGCTAACGACTGGCAACAGTTTGGGCAAGAGTGGCCCGGAAGCTGGGAGCAGATAAGGCAGAATTATCTAACGTGTGGATATCCGGAGAATGGTCAGCCTGAAAGGGATCTTATTCCAACATTCTCTTTTCCAGATACGCTTCCGCGAGACAGGGCGCTTTCATGGTATGTTCCATATTCTTTAACCGACAAGCCATACGCGGATACTGATGACGATGGAATCCCTGATGTTGTCGTAACACGCTGGCCTGTAACTACTGAAGAGGAAGTTCTTGCTCTTGCTTACAAGATGCAGTCTTACATGGGTTGGGGTAGTTCGGCCCCTTATTATTCTATTATGACTTGTGTCGGTAATCTTGATCATGATGGAGAAGGAGACGGCAAGTTGGCTCAAGACACGGCAGATTCGATTATTTCCGTGTTGCCGTTCGGTCAGGATACGTCATTTATATATGAATCAGATTATCCTTTTCCTAGTGACCGAAACGCGTCAACAGCAACGCTATGGAACAGTGTTGATCCAGAGCTTGTATTTATCCTATCAAGCTATTCTAATCGATCCTGGCCGGGGAATTATTTTGTAAGAGTTGAAACAAGTAATCCTTTTAATATGGGGATGCTTGAAGAAGGGTTCCCTGCGGTTGTCTTTGGTCTTACATGTGACACGGGTGATTATGCCAGAACAGAGGATCCTTACTACGGAAAGCCTGTTTTTCACCGCTTTCTTGTTGAAGAAGACAAAGGAGCTATTGCATGGATAGGTCCGACTCTGGGAAGCTGGCAGAGGGGTAACGAAGTGGTTGGAAAATATTTCATTGAAGAATTATTCAATGACCTGAGTAGACCGGTAGCGGAATCTTTCCTTATTGCCCAGCAGCGTGTTTATCAGGATTTTCCTGATGATAACGGGTTATTAAGGACAGCGGATATGTACGCATTCCTGGGACATCCTTTGTTGAGGTTATACAGTAAGCCGATAATCACCGCAACGGGCGGCGAAGAGATGCCTGCGGAGGCGAGCTTGGCGCAGAATTATCCGAACCCCTTTAATCCTGTTACGACTATCAGGTTCAGCAGCAGTAGCGAGGGACATGTTAAGCTGCTGATATATGATGTTAAGGGAAGAAGAGTAAGTGTGCTGGTGGATAAGGAAATGTCATCCGGGCGTCATACTGTCAGTTGGGACGGAAAGAATGATAGCGGCAAGAGCGTTGCTTCCGGGTTGTACTTTTACCGGCTGAAGACAGAGAAAAAGATTATAACCCGTAAAATGGTGTTGCTCCGCTAAAGTGATACAGAGAAAAGGTGGGGATGTCTGTTTTATTAACCTGTTGGGTTAAGCTTTAACAGGCATTCCTTTTTTATATTATTAAAAACGGCGGCATTCAGGAAGTATAACTTCAGTATTCGTTTGACAGGAGAGATAGTTATAGGTTAGGATTTTAGCATAGTGGCTTGATGGCATCCTTGCTTAAATCTTCCGAAGGCTTGTAAGCGAAATACGATTTAAGATGCTCAATACAGAGATATTTGAAACTTTACCCCAGGGTTTTTTATTAGTTGTGATAATCCCGGATTAAGAAAAGGTCGGATGCCGTCGTTTGTTTTCTGGTTTTGAATCCCGGAAACAGTGGTTGTTGTATTAAACGGTGCTATATCGATAGGAGGAATAAATGTTTAAAAAGAGTAAGAAGTTGATTTGGGTTTTGAGCTCTATCGCGTTACTGTACGCCGCGTTTTGTATATATGGATGTTCAAGGACAGTTCGAGTTGAAAAGGGTGGATTCACATATGAGAAGGTAAAAGGTGATCCTCTAAATGCCCGTATATACACCCTGGATAATGGGTTGAAGGTCTACATGTCGGTGTATAAAGATGAGCCGAGATTACAGGCAACCGTTGTGGTTCGCGTAGGCGCTAAAAATGATCCTGCCCGAGCGACAGGTTTGGCGCATTGCGTCGAACACCTGATGTTTAAGGGAACTGACGAGTTTGGAACTGCCGATTATAAAGAAGAGAAAAAGGAATTAAAGAAGATTGCCGCTCTCTTTGAGACTTATCGTCAAACTGCCGATTCCCTGCAGCGGAAGCGAATTTATAACAGAATAGACAGTATTTCATTTATAGCTTCTAAATATGCTATTGCGGGGGAATATGACAACATGATGGGTTCTATTGGTGCGACAGGGACGAATGCTTATACGAGCTGGGAACGGACTGTTTACAAAGATGACATACCGGCAAATAAGATTGCTCAGTGGCTTGCTGTTGGGTATGAACGGTTTGCGGACCCAGTATTTCGTATCTTTCACACGGAACTTGAGGCCATTTGCGAAGAGAAAAATATTGATTTGGACAGCGATTATGAAAAAGCGAGAAATGCTTTAGATTCAGGACTGTGGCAGAAGCATCCTTACGGCACACAAACAATTCTTGGTAGTGTCGAGCATCTTAAAAATCCATCGATCAAAAACGTTCAAGATTATTTTGACACTTACTATGTACCGAACAATATGGCGATTTGTCTTTCCGGTGATTTTGATCCAGATTCTGTAATACAGATGATAGATAAGACGTTTGGAAAGCTTTCTTCCGCAAAGGTGCCGAAGTTTGTTCCCCCGGTTGAAGATCCTATAACTGATCCTGTTGTTAAAGAAGTGTATGGCCCTGACATGGAAAGTGTATCTATCGGATACCGCTTTCCGGGGATAAGATCCAGAGAAGCCGACCTGCTCTTGGTTACAGATTGGATAATGATGAACAATGTGGCCGGGATTATGGATCTTAACTTAAAACAGGAGCAGAAGGTAATTTCGCCATTTTGTTATCCCAGCTTCCAGAGTGATTACTCAAAGCATCTATTCACGGCAAGGCCTCGTGAGGGGCAGTCGCTCGAAGAGGTAAAGGACTTGCTTCTTTCTCAGGTTGAGTTGCTTAAGAAAGGGGAATTTCCAGACTGGCTTCCGGCAGCGGCATCGAATGTCTTAAAGATGATATTTACTGAATCGGAAGAGAGCAATAGAGGCAGAACGAATAGTTTTATTGATGCCTTCATCAATAAGATTCCATGGGAAGAACATGTGACACAACTGGATAGACTCGAGAAAATCACAAAACAGGATATAGTTGAATTTGCCAATAAATACTACACTGACAATTACGTTGTTGTATATAAAAGGAAAGGGAAGAGCGAGGAAGTTAAAAAAATCACAATGCACGAAATTACGCCTGTTGAACTTAACAGGGATGCCCAATCGAATTTTGTGAAAGCTATTTCCGATATGGGATATCCCGAAATTGAGCCTGTGTTTTTAGATTTTGACAGGGATATGAGCAGATTTGAGGTAAAACAGGATATCTCTGTTCTTTACAAGCGTAACACGGAAAATGATTTGTTTGAATTGTCTTATGTTCTGAATATGGGGCAAAACCACAACCGCAAACTTGATACCGCCATGGAATATTTTCCCTATCTTGGGACAAATAAATATACGAACAAGGAGTTTAAGCAGGAATTGTTCAAGAACGGTTGTATGTTAAACGCGTGGGCCTCGGATGACAGAATACATGTTTCGCTTTATGGTTTGGGGGAGAAATTCGAAGAGGTGCTGAGATTGCTCGAGGATATTCTTTCCGACGCGCGGCCCGATAAGGAAGCATTGGAAAAACTGGTCGAAGATATCGTCAAAAATCGGGCAGACAATAAGTTAAACAAGTATCGGATATTGCGCATGGCGATGAAGAATTACGCGATGTACGGAAAACAGTCTCCATACACGAATATCTTATCCACAGAAGAGCTCTTCGAACTCGATGCCAAAGAACTTGCTGATATAATCAAGCATATAACTGATTATAAGCATCGGATTGTGTATTATGGACCTCACGGAAAAGATGAGCTGGCCAGATTGTTGAATAAGTATCACAATGTACCTGGTCGGCTAAAAGCAATACCGGAAGGTAGGGAATTCGCGCAGTTGCCCATGAAGGAGAATATTGTTTATACGTGTGATTATGATATGAAACAAGCGCGGATTATTTTTCTTTCAAAGAGCGCCATGTATAACAAAAAGAATGCCCCTTTAAGGGAGCTTTTTAATGAATATTATGGTGGGAATATGGGATCGATTGTTTTTCAAACACTGCGTGAGTCCAAGGCCTTAGCTTATTCTGTATGGGTATCATATACTACCCCTGATGATAAGGATGAGGCTCATTATATATATTCCTATATAGGCACACAGGCAGACAAGATGTCGGAGGCCATGGCAGGGATGTACGGTTTGTTAAATGAATTCCCCGAGTCGAGGAAATGCCTAAAAAATTCCAAAGAAGGCATTATTAGCAAACTTAGGACGGAAAGAATTACAAAGTCGGATGTTTTGAATGAATATGAAGAACGCTTGCGTCTCGGGATAGAAGATTATGATATTAGAGAGAATATATATCGTGAAGTGACTTCTCTTGAGATGAATGATCTGAAGGCTTTTTTCAATCGTTACATCAAAGGCAGAAAATATGCTATTCTCGTCCTGGGTGATACGGATAAACTTGACTATGACGCGCTGGCCAAATATGGCAGGGTAAAACAATTGACCTTGGAAGAAGTTTTTGGATACTGAGCCCCGGAGCGAGAAGGCTCTCTGGCTTTCTAAGAAAAAATAGCAAGAAACGGCTGCGCCGGAATTGCAAGTGGAAAGGGCAACATATTTAGGCCGGCAGAATCTATAGTAAAAAGATTTCCCGGTTATACGGCGAACTGATAAGAAAAGTTAAAGACCTTGTTTTTTCCCACAAGATAATTCCCAAGCAATAGAGTTGCCGGATCCGTTATTTTCTACTGATTGAAAAATCTTATGCATTAAAATAGTGCCCCGAAATATAGATAAAGGGTAAAACGCGGTTTCTGCTGAAGAAGAAACGAAATCGCAGATTTTCCCTTGACATAAATCCGGGGGCTGGTGTAAAATAACGATTAGTCTAATTGGAAAATGGAAAAAATAGCTTGGGGGCTGCCATGAAGAGGCAAGCACTAGTAGTATCGATATTTATTTTAATAACCTTTCTTTTTAGTGCATTTGTTATCCCGGCCAATATCAATGCAAGAGTAGACGTTCGTTTTACACAAGAAGTAAACTTCGGGGAACCGGGGGAAGACTCTGGGTTCTCGTTCGACATGTTACCAAGCACCTCCAGCAATGCCGGGGTTAGTGAAACAACCAGCAGTCAAGACATTAAAACTGACAATTTTAATATTTGGTATTTATATTCAAAGATTTTCTGCAGTCAATTTATCGCTTTTATATTTTAGTTTTTATAGATTTGTAGGGGAGCAATAAGGACAGCTAAAAGGGTAATAGAAGAAATTGAAGAGCTTCTTTTAGATGATAAATATGAGGAAGCATTAAAGCTTGTTAACCAAAAAGCTCTCGCGTTAACTAAAAACCTTTCCTTATCTTCGTTTCACAAACGGCTTCTTCTGCTAATTGCCAAGGTATATTGCTTAAAGGGGAAGCATAAGGAATTTAATCTATATTTATCCAGATTCGAATCACTTTACTCTGATAACGAGAGTAATGTTGATTATATCATACTTAAATATTACAAACTCATATTGGATGGTAGCACCCGCCAGGCAATAGATTTTCTTAATTTATCTCTTAAGGAGAAATGGCCAGAGGAAGAGAATATAAAATTAGCCTTTTATTTAGGAAAGGCCCGTTTTTGGAATGGTGAGTATTTTAAAGCTACCCAGTGTTTTCAGAGGTCACATAGTTATTATCTTGCGAATTCCGATTATAATATGCTTGGACATACTTTGTATATGATGGGATATGTTGCTTTCCAGAGAAGTTTTTTTGATACGGCAAAGGGTTATTTTGACAAAGCGCTCAATAATTTCAGGATAG
>DAOWMJ010000251.1 GCA_030643145.1 Candidatus Latescibacterota bacterium
TGCGTGAAGGTCGATGCCGCAGCAGAATTTATGTTCTTGAGTATAGAATCTCATAGAGGTCTCCTCCTTTACGGGTTAAGGGTGGCAACTTCCCATCATACCACTTCGGTATGTTGAGGGGTGAGGCCTCAATGAGTATCTATCGCTTGCAGCCGTCGGAATCTTCCCCTGGATCTGCACTCTTTAACATTCCCTTAATACTTCCCCAGCTGGATTGAGTAGCATTTACGGGAGAACTGTCTCCGAAAACATTGCCAATATATTTCTGCCTAGCAATTCCACTCTCTTCAACCTTAGCGAAATACAAATCTCCATTGGTAAGCATAGTGTATGCGTAAACAACACTGCCAACGCCGAGATCCACTTCAAAACACTTGGCAATTGACAAACCCGTACTTTGTGCCTCAACGTCCCCGCTCCCGAGATAGAAACCGATTAGAGAAGCTATCGCAAGACAGAGAATTGAAACTGAAAGATAAAAGAAACGCTTCATGTTTACCCCCTTAGAAACTTGGTTGAAAGATTAGTCCTGATTATGTTTTACCATAGATAAACTTTTTTATAAAGATGTTTACCGTGGATCCACGTACGGTCAAGAACCCCGGCAAGACCGGAATATATTCCCCACAGTGGTGACTATTACATAAACAAGTAAATACCAACAAAGAGAGGGTACCTCTAATATATTATCATTCTTTAATTTAACTGGTGGGCGAAGCAGGACTTGAACCTGCGACCCCCTGCGTGTAAAGCAGGTGCTCTAACCAACTGAGCTATTCGCCCACATGAGGTACGCTATAACAGCGAGATAGGAACAAGTATACAATATCCGAGAACTAGCAGCACCGGAGCAAGGGAAATTGAATTATTGGCCAGAAAGAAATACCCGGTTACTATCGATATCAATCCCAGCATCATGATAATACTCTTATACTTTCTTATAAGATTCACCCTTATACCCCTCTTTATAATACTTGCACAAATTCGCTACTCTATAAATGATATTAACCTTCGCCCTGTTGTCAAGAAATTCGTTTCAAGCCCGATATTTTTATTTCCCGTCTCTTTCATATTTTGTTCATGCTTCCCCGTTTGTACCCCCCCATATCAACCGTTACATATATAAAACCAAGCTCTCTGAAACGCTCGTCTATCCTGCGGCGCGTCTCAGGATCGAAGATAAAATCCAACTGATCGCTGCCTACTTCAATACGCGCGAGGCCGTCGTGATGCCTCACTCTGCATAACCCGAACCCGAGCGATTCAAGATAGTTTTCCGCGTCTTCAATCTGCCTCAGTTTCTCCTTTGTAATCGGCTGTTCAGTCTCTATCCTGGTAGCAAGACACGCGTTAGCCGGTTTGTTCCAGTTGGGAAGCCCTCGTTCTCTTGAAAGCTTCCGTATTTCCTCCTTGCCGAATCGTGTGTCAATAAGAGGACTTTTTACATCCAGCTCGGAAAGAGCCCTAAGTCCGGGACGGTAATCATCCAGATCATCGGTGTTTGAAGCTTCAATTACAGTTTCACACCCGCGAGCAAGCGCGAAGTTTATTATCCTGTCGAACATATGCTTTTTGCAATGATAACATCTGTCAGGAGGATTTTTTGTGAAATTCTCTATCTCTCTAAAATCAACATAAATTACTTCGTTCGAAACACCGAGTCCGGAAGCAATCGCTCCGGCTTCATCTATCTCCTTTTGAGAAACAAAATCGGCATTCACCGTAACAGCAATTATATTATCCTCTAAAACTTCCCGCGCTATACTAAGAAGAAAACTCGAATCTACGCCCCCTGAAAAAGCGACAGCCACCTTTTTGGAGTAACTCTTAATTGTTTTATGAAGATTTCTTATTTTCTCTTCTATCTCAGACAAACTTATCTATCCCGTTTAATATTCCCGGACTTAACCCTTTTCTTGGCCCTGCTGTGCTCACTATGAGTCCTGCTGAAAATATGACGGCCGCTGCCGTCCGCGACAAAATAATAATCCTCGCATCCTTTCGCGGGATAGGCCGCCGCTTTAAGCGCGGTTCTTCCCGGGCTGCAGACAGGGCCGGGCGGAAGCCCTTTATAAAGGTATGTATTATAAGGAGACTTAACCTTCAAGTCATTATACCAGAGCCTTCGTCTCACTCCGCCGAGGGCATAGGCAACCGTAGGATCCGCTTCAAGTCTCATACCTTTCTTAAGCCTGTTATGATAGACCGCCGATATTCGGGGCATCTCCGATTCCAGCACCGCCTCAGCCTGAATAATTGAAGAGAGAGTCACCAGTTCATGCCTTGTGAATAAAAGAGAATCGGCACTGTCCGCAATTTCTTCGGAATAGACATCTTTAAACCGCGCTGCCATCTGTCTGACAATATCCCTCGCCGAATAGGGCCAGGAGATAAGATATGTATCGGGAAATAGATACCCCTCCAAAAAATCAGCTTTAAAACCCAACTCTTCTATAAACAGATTATCTCTTACTATCTTTTCGAAAGCAACAGAATCAATCCCTATCTCCCTGTAAAGAAGCAAGGCAATATCACTTGCCATAAAACCTTCCGGTATTACAATACGCTTATACTCCACCAGCCCTCTGGAAAGCCTTTCCAGAATGGCGGCAACACTCTCGCCGCTCTTAAAGAGATATTCCCCGGCTTTAATATTATTTTCTTCTCTCGTAAGGTATGCCGCCCAGCGGAAAATCGTTGAATGCTTAAGAATTCCCTTTTCCTCCAGTAGAA
>DAOWMJ010000085.1 GCA_030643145.1 Candidatus Latescibacterota bacterium
GACACCTATAAATCTTAATCGACTTGTGTATGAGAATACGGGGGATATGTCCTTTGTAACATTTTTACTCGCCGAGCTTGAGACCAAAACAAAGAAGCTTCCTTGGAGAAGGAAGAGGGTCATGATGTCTTTTCCTTCTCTAATTAATATTTACAATTATTATAGACACAGTTTTCTATATTTGATAAAATCCCATTTAACTTAGTTTAAAGCTAGGCAGCTCTGAGAGGCTATTATTAAGTAAAGATCTTAAAAAGAGTTCTGAGCGTTGCCGGCTTTTATAGTCTTTGGGCAGGAGGAGTAGAAACTATGATAAAATTTAGCAAGCACCAATTAAAGGTCCCTAAGCTGATGCGGCCTGTTTATATGGTAACCGGCGGACAGTCAAAGTTCGACCGCGCGATACCGGACAAGCGGACAGAGGAGCTTTGCATTGACGCCCTTACAATGGCTGCGGGTCTTATAAATATGTCACCTGCTGAGCTAAAAAGTTATATACACACTGCTTATTATGGGCACTTTGCTGATCATTTCGGCGATCAGCTCCTTGGAGAAGCTGTTATTCATGACAGGCTTGGGCTAGATCCCCTTGGAACTATTGGTATCAAAACAGGCGGGGCTACAGGAGGTTCAACACCTTGGGAGGCGGTCAAGGCAGTAGCGTCCGGATATTCCGACTGTACTCTTGCGATGGGTTGGGAGAGGATGGATGAGGTTCCGACTGATGAGGGAAATTTTTTAATCTCCTGCGCGGCTGATAAGGACTGGGAGTCACCGCTTGGACATATTTATACAGGTTATTACGCGGTGATGGCTCAGAGATACTGGCAAATCTTCGGCAAGGCAGAGGACTCTTTCCGTGAAACGCTGGCTGAGATATCGGTGAAGCATCACGGATACGCGAGGATGAATCCATTCGCGCATTCGCCCAAAAAGATAACAGTAGCCGATGTTATAAAATCGCCTGTCGTTGCTTATCCACTAAGGGCTCTTGACTGCTGTCTTATGAGTGTAGGCGCTGCGTGCGCGATTATATGCGATGAAAAAACAGCAATAGAACTGACTAAAAATTCATCCCATAAACCTGTAAGAATCTGGGTTAGTGCCGCTTCTCATACACTAAGGCCCGCTGACAGGCGCGATATGGATATCCCACTACTTCCGAATGAGACACCTGATCAATATAAGGATCTGGGGAAGAGGTTCCCGGGCGGAGACCGCTATCCTGGATTTACCGGATTCCTGGCCGCCAGAATGGCGGTATGGTACGGATATCGTATGACGGGTGTTATTGATCCAAATGAAGATCTCGACCTTCTAGAGCTGCACGATGCCTTTACGATCAGTGATGTGCAGACTTACGAGGATATAGGTGTTCGTCCTTATGGAGAGGGACGTGACTATGTGGAATCTGGCGATTGTTATCACATGAATCCGAAGACAGGAGAGCCCGGTAAGCTTCCCTCGAATATTTCAGGAGGCTTGATCGGGTGTATGCACGCTGTTGGTGCTACAGGTATCATGCAGACATTTGAAGTAGCTTCGCATATCTGGAACAGATGGGCGGAGATTCACGGTGATGAGAAACGATGGAAAGAATTTGCCCGTGAAAAACCCGCCGACTGGACAGATCTCCAGGTTAAGGGAGCCAAACGGGGGATGGCGATCAGCCATGCGGGGGTTGGCTCACATGTAACCGCAACAATTCTAATGGATCCTGATAATTTGCTGAAAGAAAACGCGTAAAGGAGAAGAAAAATGAGTATGTTCGGACAGGTATATGTTAAAGATAACAAATATAGGATAAAGGGTGATTTTCATCACTTGACTCCTAATGTTCCTATCCGCAACGCGGACGAAGGCTGGAAGTTGATGGGAGTTACAAATCCGCGTGATATGACGTATATTCATAGTTATGGAGGGGAAGCTCAATTTTTCGAAGCGCTGGGCGAAGGCAAATTGCTTGGCACGCGTTGTGACAATCCTGATTGTGAGTTCAAGGGTACTGTATATCAGCCGTTCAGGATTCACTGTGCGGATTGCCTCGGTAAAAACACAGTCTTCGATATGACGAAACTGGCTAAAACCACGGCAACGGTTCATACATTTATGGTTTGTGAAAGGGCTGGGGCGTTCAATACTCTGGACAAACCGATCAAATTCGTCAATATCGAATTTGAAGGTGTCGATACAATTCTAATGAGTTATTTGTCTGTGGGTGATCCTGAAATCGGAATGAAGCTGCTTCCGATATTCCAGACAAAGAACCCGACCTGTACGATTCTTGATCTTTCCTGGGTTCCGGCTGGAACGAAAGCGGAAGAATTACCAGAAGGATTTACCTTTTAGAATCGGTGTTAGGTAAAAGAGCTAATAGGGAGGAATATAATCAATTACGGACTATCAGAAGAGCAAAGAGTGTTGCGTGACAGCATCAGGAATTTTGCTGAAAAGGAGATTGCTCCGAGGGCGCAGGAGCTGGATGAAAAGGAAGAATTCTCGATCGAGTTGACAAAGCAAATGGCTGAAATGGGACTCTTTGGTATTATAATACCGGAGAAATACGGTGGTTCGGAGATGGGCTATCTTTCGTATTGCATTGTTGTGGAAGAGCTCGCAAGAGTCGATGCCTCTCATTCAGCGACAGTGGCTGCCGGAAATTCTCTCGGTGTAGGTCCGATATATTATTACGGTAATGAAAAACAGAGGGAAGAATGGTTGCCGCGTTTATGCAGCGGAGAAATACTTGCTTCTTTTGGTCTTACGGAACCTGACGCTGGTTCAGATGCCGGAGCAACCAAGACCACTGCAAAATTGGAAAATGGTCAGTGGGTTATCGATGGAAGTAAGATATTTATAACAAATGCGGCAACGGAGATGACAGGGATATGTACGGTACAAGCTATTACAGGTAAACGTTCGAACGGGAAGAAAGAGATGTCATGTATTATTGTGCCCAACGGAACCGAAGGGTTTGTAGCGAATAAGATGACAGGAAAAATGATGTGGAGGGCTTCGAACACGGGAGAGCTCTTCTTCGATAACTGCAAGGTGCCCGAAGAGAATCTTCTAGGTAAGAGGGGAGAAGGTTTTCATTATATGCTTGAAACTCTAGATAATGGCAGGCTTTCTATTGCGGCTATGGGATTGGGCGGCGCGCAGGGAGCTTTTGAACTTGCCCTCAAATACGCGAAAGAACGTGAGCAGTTCGGCAGGCCTATCGCCACATTCCAAGCAAATTCTTTCAAGCTGGCGGATATGGCGATGGAGATAGAGGCCGCGAGAAGCTTGCTTTATAAGGCTTGTATGTTGAAAGACGCTGGAAAACCCTTTAGCAAACAGGCGGCAATGTCGAAGCTGTACTGTTCGGAAGTTATGGGCAGGGTTGTTAATGAAGCAGTTCAGATCTTTGGCGGTTACGGTCTAATGAAGGAATATGATATAGAAAGATTTTACCGTGATTATAAATTGCTTACTATAGGCGAGGGTACTTCTGAGGTTCAGCGTCTGGTGATTTCCCGCAAAATAGGATGCTATGAAGATTAATAAATAAGGGTCACTCTCACTTAGTCTATTTCCACACTCTTTAAAAGCAGAAGAGTACCTAATCAGTTTTAAGTTCAGGTATATTTCTGTAAAGCTCCAGTGATTCAGGGTTTCTCAAGGCGTCCTGATTATCTACAGGTTTGCCGTGGATAATATTCTTTACCGCTATTTCTACCTTTTTCATATTTATCGTATAGGGTATATCGGCAATTTGTATAATCTTTGCCGGGGTGTGCCTCGGCGAGGAATTTTCTCTTATTGTTTTTTTGATTACTTTCTTTAGATCGTCAGTGAGCTCTGCTTCTTCTTTAAGTTTGACAAAGAGGATAACGCGAACATCATCTCCCCAGTCCTGGCCTATAACAAGGCTGTCATGGATTTCCTTGATTGTGTCAACCTGCCGGTATATTTCGGAGGTTCCTATCCTGACGCCACCGGGGTTAAGAGTGGCGTCCGACCTTCCGTAGAAAATAACTCCTTTGGTTTCGGTGATCTTTATAAAATCGCCATGTCTCCATATATTAGGATAGACGTCGAAATAAGCCTTGTGATATTTTTCTCCATTTTTATCATCCCAGAAAAATATTGGCATTGATGGGAAAGGGGATATACAAACAAGTTCGGCCTGTTTGTTTTCTACTGAAATGCCATTGCTGTCAAAGGCCCGGACATTCATTCCAAGAGTCCTGCATTGAAGCTCTCCCTTATATACGGGTCCAGTCGGATTGCCGGCAGCAAAACAGCCATTAAGATCGGTTCCCCCGGCGATAGAGGAAAGGCAGAGATCCTTTTTGATATATTCATAAACGTATTCAAATTCGCTTAAGTGAAGAGGTGAGCCTGTAGATAATATAGCTTTCAAAGTGCCGAGATTGTATTTATCACAGGGCTTAAGCCCTGATTTGTTAACCGCTGAAAGGTATTTTGCGCTTGTTCCAAATATTGTGATACCTGTGTCCTCGGTAAGTTTAAAGAGAGCGCCTGGATTGGGGTAGAAAGGTGAACCGTCGAACAAAACGACGGTGGCGCCCAGGCCGAGGGAGCTTGTCAGCCAGTTCCACATCATCCAGCCGCATGTAGTGAAATAGAATATTTTGTCTTCGCGCTTAACATCGGTATGCAGGGCAAGTTCTTTCAGGTGGTTGAGAAGAATTCCTCCGGCGCTCTGAACCATGCATTTCGGTAAGCCGGTCGTCCCGGATGAATACATAATATATAGTGGGTGATCGAAGGGGAGCTGTTCAAACTCGATCTCGAGGTCCTCTTCCTTTGAAATAAAATCATCATACAAAACGGCGTTGGGGATGGCTGAGATATCCGGTTCGCTTTCAGTAAAAGGGATGACTATAACTTTTTCTATCGATGGCAGTTTGCCGAGTATGCCGGATATCTGATCAAGAGAGTCAAAAGGTTTGTTATTATAGGAATAACCATTCGCGGTAAATATAACTTTTGGATCTATCTGGCCGAATCTGTCCAGTACTCCGCCGATTCCGAAGTCGGGGGAACAGGATGACCACGCGGCGCCGATAGTTGCGGCGGACAGCATAGCGATAATAGTTTCCGGAATATTGGGCATATAACCCACAACTCTATCACCGGAACGAATCCCCATTTCTCTCATCGATTTTGCAAGACGGGCTACACTGTCGTACAATTGCGCGTATGTAATCTCGATTCTATCGGTCGTTTCCCCTTTAGCGATTATAGCGGGACGTGCATCTCTGTAACGCAAAAGGTTCTCGGCGAAATTCAGCCGGGCTCCAGTAAACCATTTAGCGCCGGGCATTTTATCACCGTCAACAAGGACATTGGTGTAAGGTTCCGAATGAATAATATCCAAATAATCCCAAAGAGCTTCCCAGAGAGAGGAAATATTGCCGACACTCCACTGCCACAATTCGTCGTATAGGGTAAATTGCTTGTTATAGCGCTTATTTATGTAACCCGTGAAATCGTACATATTGGTGGCTTGAATTCTTTCTTCAGAGGGTTTCCACATGAGTTCATTCATTTTAAGGTGTTTCCTTTCTTTATGCGATTATTCTAAAAATCAAAGGGGCGACTTTTTATATATGTGCTACGGATAATTTGAACTTAAATCTGAATTGATTCTATATGCTATTGGTTTTTATAGTCAAACAAAATTAATCCGGCTGATTTTCTCCTTTTGGTACTTCCAGTCTGCCGACACCTCCTCCGATGAAGAAATTTATCCTATCCTTGTCGGTTTAATATCGGGTGTGAGTTGTCCGTCTCCCAATTTACCAATGGGGGATCGGTTATCAAAAAACCCTCCCTGGCCCGATCGAATGGTAAAATATATTTTTTTCTCTTCGGCATTTAGATTTCCGAATAGGAGGATAAAGCTGCAAAATAAAAACAATGTTATGAAATAAATTCTTTTACACATAGTCGGAATATGCCTAGTGTAAACTGCAAACAGTACTTAAATCTAGAACAAGGATGGAAAGACGGGGGGAATTGAAAATTATCTGTGACATTAGCGCTGCTTTGAATTGGGGAGCTCAATTCTATTTATTGTAAAGATGCCCCAGGAAAATGTTATTATAACTGCGAGTGTATTTCCGGCGATCATTCCCAGCCAAATACCGGGAAGTCCCATTTTAAAAACAATGCCAAGAAGATAGGCAAATGGAATCTGCAGAAGAATAGTTCTGATTAAAGTAACAACAAGTGATTTCCCGCCGTGGCCGATACCTCTGAACATAGCTGATGTCAGCATACCCATCGGTACTGTCGGATAGAGCAGACACATAATACGTAAAAAGGTTACCAGATCATCAAGGATACGCGCCGATCCCTCAGAATAGGCAAATATGTGTGATATCGGGCGGGCAAAAATAGCGATACTCACCGCGACAGCAAGTTCTATTAACAAACCGAATTTTACGGCGTATAAAAAAGCTGTTTTAAGTTTTTCCCGGTTTCCCGCCCCATAGGCGGCGCCGATAACAGAAACCACTCCGGTGGCAATGCCTGTGAGGGGGATCACTCCCAGCATAACAATACGCCAGCCGCTGGTGAAAACGGCAATGCCATCCGTGCCGCCGGCTTTTATTACAATTTTGTTCAGAACAATCATGGCAAGCGACATGGATAGTTGTGCCAGAGATGAAGGAACTCCGACTTTTAATATCTCTCCAAGTATTCTTTTTCTAAAAATAAAATCCCGGAAAGTAATCTTAAGATATGTATCTTTTTTAAAGAAAAGCCAGTAGCAGAAAAAAAGCGCTGAAAAAGTTAATGAGATCACAGTAGCCCAGGCTGCTCCTACTACTCCCATATCAAGCCAGTAGATAAAAACCGGATCGAGAATAATATTCAAAAGTGATCCGGCCATGAGGCCGTACATGGCTCTTTTGGCATCACCTTCTCCCCGTAGAAGCGCGCCTGAAATATGGATGAATACCATAATTACAGTACCGATAAAAAGAATTTTCGCGTAGCGAGCCGCCATTCCGCCGATATTCTCATTTCCACTGAAGGAACTGAAAATAGTGTCGAGAAACGGCAAGATCGATACGGTGATTAGTAATGATATAGCCCCACCGACAAGAAATGTGTGAATAGCGATATTGTCGGCCCCTCTTTTATCACTCCTTCCTATACACCGCGAAACAGCGGAACTTCCGCCGACTCCAATACCTGCCCCCAGTGCAATAATAATTATAAAAAATGGGAAAAAGAGTCCAACCGCGGCAAGTTCATCAGCGCCCAACCCCGCTACCCAGATACCATCGGCAATATTATAGAGAGCTTGAGAGAACATAGCCAGCATCATGGGGGTTGAAAGTTTCAGTATAGCTTTCTTAGGGTCTCCGAGAAGAGTCTCAATCCCTTTTGTTGTTCGTCGCTCTGTTGTCATACAGTCCTTATTTTGTAAGGTTGTTTACGAAGAAGATTTAAATTGCCAAACATTTTTTCCGGATCTGTTCCTCGAAGCTCACTTACAGGGTCTTTCTGCCGTTGATTTGATTTTTATATTTACTGGTTGTCAAATTGTGTAAATTCATTATAGCGAATCATGGATGATAACTCTTTCACGTATTCGGCGCGTTTTTCCGAGTACATCTCCAATTTTTCTACAAGTATAAACGGGTTATTTGTCTCCATTCTTAACTTTCTAAACTCTTTAAAGGCAGCGCCTCTGCCCAAAGTGCGATAGTAGTCTCTAATGGAAGCTTCGATAGTATTGTACTTTTTCATCCAAATGGTTTTATCTCCGCGTTTTATTCCCGCGGCAATTCGTGGTTTGCTCGAATTAAACGACCGTAAACCAAATACATTTCTTGCTTCTAAAAAGAATCTGGATGTTGCCCAGGAGCTTTCAATGGCCGCCTGAGCAAGAACAATACTAACAGGATGGGGTTTTAACGCCATCAACAATTCTTTTTCTGTTTCGGCTTTATACTCCTTTTTTAATCTTGCGATTTCCTTTTCTTGCCCGCCCATCTCAATAATCTCTGAAACTCTTCTATATTGTTGTTCCTGTTGCAAAAAGACATGTTTAGTCGCGGGTACTAATAACTGGTTAAATCGCTCTTTTTTTTCACGCAATGTCATTTTATCGGGCAATACGGATACTGAGTATTTTGCCTTGTTGTCAAGAGGTTGTTTGTCATGAATCTTCTCATTTTTTTTATGAAATGGTTTGAATGTTATGACAAAAGCCAGCACTAAGATCAGCAGTGCAAACGCGCTTGAAATAAAACACGATCTTTTTTTCATTTCGCTTTCCGGTAAAGAAATTTTATTTAACACAGAGTCTATTTAAATGTCGTTGTTATAATTACTCAATTTCATGCTGATAGTATTAAAGATGTAATAACATCCCAGGTAATATGTAGCAAGCACATTTTCATTAAATTTAATTACTATTGTGTCACTATACTAATTAGTAATGGCTGGTAGCGAA
>DAOWMJ010000242.1 GCA_030643145.1 Candidatus Latescibacterota bacterium
CCATATGCGCTCCACCCGACATTTTTGATTATTCCGTCTTTCTCTTCCCTCTTGTCTACCCTTTTCTTTTCAATATCCAGATCGGAGCCAAAGGAAGTTTCATGATTTCGCAACAATTCTTTTGAACAATCGTTGTCATCCCCTTCGTTAGCGGTACTCAGGTTTATATAGTCTTCTTCCTTTATCCCGGTTGAATATAGAATCCCACTTTCTGCCTTTCCATCTCTTTCACCAAGATTCTCCTCTATCTTGTCAGCATCTTTAACTTTGCTTCGTTTTACTTCTTTAAATAATTTTTCTTCTTTATTAATTGCCTCTTTATCCTCAGAAGGTGTGGTTTTTATCCCGGATGAATCCATTATATCATCAATAGCCGTTTTTCTATCAAGAAAATGAGAAATAAAGGACTCAAACCCAAGGTCTGTAAATATTCTGTATATTGCCGGATTCATACCGGCAAGTGCCAATTTAATTCCGGAACTATTCGATTCCTGAGCATACTTTGCAATATTTCCCCAACCGCAGCTATTAATATAGATTACATTCGACAAATCAACTATCAGAAAGGCTGGATTATCAATTAATGATTTCTCCAGATTGATCTCAAACTCATAATTTGTGGACGCGTCAACCGCACCGCTAACCTCCAGAACTACGCCTTCATTCTCCGGGGTTTTAATTCTCTCAAGAATGGCTCCAAAAGAATACTCATCAACCTCGCGTTTTTTCTTTTCCGTAACTACAACAGCAGATTCGTATTCAAGATCTTTTTTGTTATACCCGGGGGCTGTGATTTCGACATCAAAATCCTCCACAGCTTCCGCCAATATATTAAATGAATGCATAAGATTATCTAGTTCGAGCAATTGAAATATCCTGTTAACCTCAGAACCCATACCAAAGATTTTTATATCACCACCCTTTTTCCTCAATCCGTCAATCTTTGAAACAAAAACACCCCAACCAGCACTGCTTACATATTCTATGCCGGACATATCTACAACAATCTTACTTGTACCCTTTTTTAGTATGCGTTCAAAGATTTTATGGAGTTCTAACGAGCTTACAGTGTCAATTATTCCATAAAGTTCCAAAACATTTATTTCTCCGCTTTTTCCAACCGAGCCCGCTTTTATCCGCAAAGGAACCATGTCACTTTTTTCCTCGCCCGGCGTTTCTGGAATTAATTTCTTTTTAGCTTTTTTCTTTCTAAGACTTTTCTGTTTTATTTTAAGATGTTTCTGTCTCTCGCGAAATGGTAATGAGAGGAATTCAACCGCTTCCTCCTTCAACCGAAACTGCATAATAATATCCATAAATCCAAGCAATTCAAATATATCATAAACTTCGCTAGACATACCCACCAAAACAACATCCCCTTCTTTTTCCCTTAGATTTTTCACTCTACTCACAAAGACTCCCCACCCACCACTGCTTATGTATGAAACATTCTCTAAATCAACTATGATATTCCTGGCTCCCTCCTCGTACAAATCCTCCATAACGCTTTCCAATTCACCTGTAGAGGAAGAATCAAGATGGCCTGATACTCTTAAAATCGTCGTATCCTTATTGTATTTAATGCTGACAACCAGGGCTCCTTCATAGCTTAATTCTTCAACCTCTTTTTCATATACCCATTCCTTGCTTATTCTATCGCCACCTGTTTCTGTAATCCCATCTTTGAAAAACTCTTTAAGATATGACTCCGAAGCCGCACCCTTATTCAATTCTTCGGGGTTTCCCCCTTCAATAGAAATTTCCCTTTCCCCTTTAGTTTCTTTTTTTATCTCTTTTACTTCTTCTATTTCTTTTGCACGGTCTTTAACCACATCCTCGGGTATTAACGCGTTTCTTTTTAAATACTCCCATCTCTTCTCATATGTGTTTAATCTCATTCTCTTTAGTTCTTCATAGACCAGCAAAGAAGTAATTAGATTATTTTTATCTCTTTCCTCATTAAGCCTTTCCGCAATCCTTTTTGGCCCAAAACGGGGATTTTCCTTGATTACTTCCACCAATTTCACTCTTTGTTCATTACTCAAACGCCTTATTTCATGTTCTTCCCTGAGATGTTTATTCTTTAGCCCCCGTTCTCCCAACAATTCAAGACGTTTTTTATATCTGTAATATGTTGACGGAGACACCTTCATCTTTGTACAGGCCTCAGCCACTGTCATCCCTCCCACACTGACCAATTCAAGCAATTTTTTTCTGATCCCGGATAATACTTCATCCGCCATATATTTTTCTTTAAAGGCAACAACGGTAATATCATCATTCTGTGGATATTCACCCGTAAATTTATCAATTTCCCCGCTCAAACTATCTATAAATTCCTGAGGCGATTTCCCGCCGCTATTTTTCATCAATTGAAGAAGTCTCTCCTCTCCGAACTGTTCTCTCTCTTCATTCATCGCCTCAGTTACGCCATCTGTATAAATCAAAAGCATATCATCTTTTTTGAGTTTAATCTTTTCAACATCTATCGATTTCTCAAACAGCTTATCGTCCGGAAGATTTATCCCCACCGGAAATCCTCGTGGATTCAGATAGAAAGTCTCTTTCGTTTCAGCTCTGTAGAGAATCATCGGATTATGTCCCGCGCTGGCGTAACTAATAACCCTGTTTCTTGAGTCAAGAATCACATAGAATATTGTAACAAACATCCCCTTTTTCATGTCATTGGTCACAAATTCATTCATTTTTGCCATCACATCAGCAGCTAACCGGTTACCTCTCGCTTCCATTCGTAACGCCGTTCTGATCATCGTCATCACAAGAGAACCCGGAACACCTTTACCCGACACATCCGCTACCACTACACCGAGCGTATCTTCATCAACTTTTACAAAATCATAATAATCCCCGCCAACTTCTTTGGCGGCTTTATAGTAACTGGCGATATCATATCCGCCTATTTCGGGCACATTTCGCGGTAGAAGAGAATGCTGTATTTCCTGAGCGACCTGCATCTCTTTTTGCATTCTTTCCTGTTCTACTACACTTTC
>DAOWMJ010000005.1 GCA_030643145.1 Candidatus Latescibacterota bacterium
ACCTAAAACCTTTAATAAGGAGGATCGAAATGGAACTTATCAAATGGACACCTGCAAGAGAGCTGGCGATGGCCGAAGATGATTTCAGTCGTATTTTTGACAATTTCTTCGGGTTTAATCACGTGCCCGCGGTAAGGAATGGCACGAATTGGGCCCCCAGGGTCAATGTTAAAGAAAACGAAAACGATTTCATTGTAACCGCCGAGCTTCCAGGCATGGACAAGAAGGCAATTTCTATCGAGGTGCAGGATGGCGCCCTGGCTATAAGGGGCGAAAAGAACCTTGAAAAGGAAAAGAAAGAAGAAAGCTATCACATCGTCGAAAGAAGCCACGGCAAGTTTGAACGGGTATTCAGACTTCCCGAACATGTAAATCTTGAAAAGATCGAAGCTGAATACAACGACGGGGTCTTAAAAATTAACATTCCAAAAACCGAATCAGCAAAACCGAGGGAAGTTAAAATCAACGTTAAGTAACTCCTATGCAGCTATCTGCAACCAAAGGGCAGGAGTGGCCGTCCCATCCCTGCCCTTTTAACTTTCTATCTTTCAGCTACCAACCGGCTAACCTACCCAGGAGTTGGTTTTTTTCTCTTTTTCTTTGATCTCTACTTTCTCCACCTTCGGTAGCAGCGGTTTTTCCTTTTTTACTCCCCCATCCGGGCTCATGTTGCACGACCCTTCAAAAAACACCCCTTCATCTATTACCAGTCTCTTCGTTTTTATATCTCCTTCAAGCCTCGATCCGGCCTGAAGTTCGATTTTTTCTTCAGCCTCAATATTTCCTAACACTGTGCCGCCAACAATAATATTATTTACCTTGATATCCGCCTTTACCATGCCGCCTTTTCCAACAACCAAAGTGCCCGGACAATCTACGCTTCCTTCAAATTCTCCGTCTATCCTCAATGTGCCTTCCTGAACTTCAACTTTTCCGGAAAATTTACATCCCTTCCCGAAAATAGAATTCATTCTGTCCTCATTAGCCATCTTTTCACCTTCTTTCTTAAACATAACTTTGTTCCTTTTTTAAACCTCGCCAACTGTATCAGCCAATTTACTGCAACAAATACCTTAACGGGTCAACGCTCACGTTGTTTTTTGACACTTCAAAATGCAGATGGGGCGCGGAACTTTTCCCCGAATTTCCCGAATAGGCTATTGTCTGCCCTCTTTCTACTCTCTCTCCATCTTTTACTACAATTCTTTCATTATGTCCATAAAGAGTTTTAAGTCCATAGCCGTGATCTATCCTTATGAAATATCCATAGATTTCATCCCATCCAGCCGCAATAACAATTCCCGAAGCAGCCGTTCTCACCGGCTCTCCTCTCTGAACCGCAATATCAATCCCCTTATGATAATCCGTGCTGCTTTCTTCCACGCTAATATTAAATTTTTTTGTCATAAACCCCCTTACCGGCCAGAAGCTTGGTATAGCTCTAAGGATGTTGTTTTTTTCATCCTCTATTTTATTGTTGACACTTTCTACCGATCTAACCTCATTTCTGTCTGCATCCGATTCCTCACTGCTGCTTACTCCCAGCATTATTCTCATTTCTTTGCTCATCCTTCTTATTTTTTCTATATTAACTGCGATCTCTTTTAATTTTTCATTCCTTAGCGTGAGCTCCTCCACTTGCCTCTGAAGCACAACTATTTCTCTGGTCTTTAACAGGAGTCTTCCGTATGTCACGGCAAAGAAAGTAAGGACTATAGCGCCAAGCGCTACAATAACAAGAAGTGTATAGAAAATCTTGTATGGAATGCTATAAGTCCGCGTCTTCCCGACATCATGCGGAACTATAACTATTGAAAAATTGTCCTTCATGCCTGATATCCCTCATATTGCTAATTCCCGCCCTTTTTTACAGTTAGCCCTGTTCCGGGCTTTTAGGCCTCTTCGTACAATTTTCTACACTCATCCTAATCGGAAAGATCTATGCCGATTCTTTCCAATATCCCCTCAAGCTGCTCGTCTGAAAAATATTCTATTGCCAGCACTCCTCCCATCTTTCGGGGCGTTATGGTGGTTCTTGTTCCGAGATAGAGTTCTAGTTTCTCTTCGAGCGCAATGATGCCGGGGGCGGTTTTTCTCTTTCCTCTTATTCTCTTTCGCCGCTTTTTTTCACTCCTCTCCACATCACGAACAGTAAGTTTCTCCTTAACTACCCTTACAGCACATTCTATCTGCGCAGCCTCTCCCTTTACGGACAACAGCGCCCTGGCATGGCCTTCGGTCAACTCTCCGGCGACTATCATAGCCTTCACCCTATCGGGCAGCTTTAACAACCTTATCGTATTTGTCACCGCGCTTCTGCTTTTACCAAGCATCTTGCCAATTTCTTTTGTTGAAAATCCGAAATCTCTTTTGAGCGCCTCATATCCCCCCGCCTCTTCAAGCGGATTCAGATCTTCCCGTTGGAGATTCTCGAGCAGAGCAAACTTCAATGAATCCTCGTCATTGATATCCCTTACAAGAGCGGGGATTGTATCTTTCCCTGCCAACCGGGATGCTCTCAATCTTCGCTCGCCAACTACAAGTTGATACTTCCCATCCTTCCTTCTGACAACTATCGGCTGCAATATTCCGTTTTCCCTGATTGAGCCGGCAAGTTCCTCCAGTTCATTCTCTCGAAAATTCTCCCTGGGCTGATCAGGATTGGGTTCTATAGAAGATATTTTTAATTCTTTTACTCGCTCCGTTTCCGCGGCGCCCTCTCTAACATCCAGCGGTATAAGCGCTTCTAACCCTCTCCCGAGAACCCTTTTCCTCATATTACCGCTCCCTCTCTGATGTTAGCCGCACTGGCCTGCGGACAGTTTTTCCTTCATCTCTTTTTTCCTTCTGTTTTTCGACTATTTCCTGAGCCAATTTCAGATAGCTCTTAGCCCCCACACTTTGAACATCATACATTAGAACAGGCTTTCCGAAACTTGGGCATTCACTTAGTCTTACATTTCGCGGAATAACACTTTTGTAAACAACATCCCCGAAATAGCTTATAGCTTCCTCTGCCACCTGGTTTGACAATCTTAGGCGCCTGTCGAACATTGTCAAGAGAACCCCTTCTATCTTTAAATCGGCATTAAGATGCCTCTGAACCATTCGAATCGTTCCCAAAAGCTGGCTTAGCCCCTCAAGGGCGTAATATTCACATTGGATCGGTATCAAAACCGAATCTGAGGCCGTGAGCGTGTTTAGAGTTAACAAGCCGAGGCTTGGAGGACAGTCAATTATAATAAAATCATACTCATCTGAAAGATTGGAAAAGGCAGATTTCATCTTCTTCTCCCTTGCCATCAGGGAAACCAGTTCTATTTCAGCTCCGGCAAGCCTCGGGTGCGAAGGAATAATATCTAAAAGCTCCAACTTCTGAATTGTATCCGAAGCATTGGCCTCCTCCATTAAAATTTCATATATTGTATCTTCATCCCTCTTCGCTCTTACGCCAAGTCCGCTGCTCGCGTTAGCCTGAGGATCCGCGTCAACAAGGAGGACCCTTTTCTCGACAGCGCCCAGGCTGGCGCTCAGATTAACAGCGGTCGTCGTTTTGCCTACGCCACCCTTCTGATTCGCTATCGCTATTATTTTCCCCATGTTCCCTTCCTCCCTTTAACCACCAAATCCCTCCCGGCGCCACTCGAGACTACGCCTAACAGCCTCCCGGCTCCAATTATATGGACAGCGCGCCGGATTGTTCTTTCCTCGTTCCACACCCCACAACAGGTAATATATATCTATGATTTCCATAAATGCATTGCTAGAATTTAAAATATACTATGCTGAAAATAATATCAACCTTCATTTTACCATTAGTGTTATGCCTGGCTTTAAATCTGTCGAACACTATTAGTTTTCAACTTATTTGCTTTATTCGCCCGGATGGCAATCAATCTCCTTAGAACAAGCGCCTGCAGAATGTTTCACGTGAAACATTCTGTGCTCGCGTTTCCATTTCATGCCGGCAAGAGATGTTTCACGTGAAACATCTTTCCAAAATTGTCAGTCCTCTATTGCTAATCTGCTTTTTTAAATATTACCGCGGCTCCTCTTTTTTCAGGCATTGCCATTTCTTTCTCAAACTCCATCCCGGAAAACGGTCCTGAGCCTTCCTTCTCCTTCCACCCTTCACCCTTTACTGTGATATAAAGTCCACCCCCGGAAAGCAGTTCCGAGACCAGCGGAAGTATTTCAGGAAGCCTCCCCGCCGCCTTGGAAGCGGCAATGTCAAATGTATTTTCCGTATATTCCGCCGCGTCAATGCTCGACACCACAACACCTTTCAGCCCCAGCACACATATTTCTCTTGATAAAAATGTCGCTGTTTTCTGCTTTCTTTCGAAGAGGGTTATTTCCAAACGAGGCCGGAGCATTTTCCACACCAGCCCCGGAAACCCCGCTCCGGAACCTATGTCGGCGATCTTCACTCCGCCCAAATAGGGTCCCTGCGCATTCTTTCCCGCATAGATATACTCCTGTACATTTTCCTCCAGAAATTGAAGGATATAGGCGGAATCGATAATTTGTCTTTCAATATTCTCCAATATCCTTTTTCGCCCCAAAAGGTGTATCCTGCCGCTCCATTGCCATACATCTTCCATAAACCGGGAGAGCTTTTCAGCTTTAGCTCCTCTAATATCCCACAACCCCACTTTCTTCAGCTTGTCGAGAATCTCTTTTTTAAATTGATCTCTCAATGATATCTGCCGTCCCCTCTGGTAAGCAGCGGCTGGTCAGCCTCTCTTTTCTTTTCTGCCCTTCTCCAGCATAACCATTATTATTGAAAGGTCTGCGGCCCTAACCCCAGCTATCCTCGAAGCCTGCCCCAGTGTCTCAGGTTTAAATTTCTCCATTTTCTCTCTGGCCTCGATACTTAGGGCGCCAATATCCATATATGAAAAGTTTCGGGGTATTTTCATCATATCCATTCTGACAAATCTTTCCGCCATTTTTTCCTGTCTCTTGATGTAGCCACTATATTTAACGCGAATCTCGAGCGACCTCTTATCCCTTTCGCTTAACTTCAAGGGCCCGTCCGGCAAGTATTTTTCTATCATACTCAGTTCGACCTCCGGTCTCGAAAGAAGGTCCCCGGCTCTTTTGGCCTCTCCAACTTCTTTTCCCCCAACCTCTTTCAGGGCTTTATTACAGATATCTTTCGTTATCGTCTCTCTCGACAACCGGATCTCCGCGTTTATCACGCGCTTCCTTCTCCTTATTGCGTTTTCCCATTGTTCTTTCGGTAAAATACCATATCTTACGGCATATTTCAGAAGCCTCTCGTCAGCGTTATCCTGTCTTAGCAAAAGCCTGTATTCAGCTCTCGATGTAAACATTCTGTACGGTTCATCGATTTCCTTGGTTACAAGATCATCTATCAACACCCCTATATATGCCTCGTTTCTCCTCAATACAAAGGGGCTTTCTCCGCGTAGAGCGAGAGACGCATTTATCCCCGCCATTATCCCCTGTGCCGCGGCTTCTTCATACCCGGATGTTCCATTAACCTGACCGGCAAAATAAAGCCCACTTACTCTCTTGGATTCGAGGCTTGAATAGATTTGATGGGGGGGGAAAAAGTCATATTCTATCGCGTACCCGTATTTTACTATACGCGCATCTTCCAATCCCCGTATATGCTTTATCATTTCCTCCTGAATATCAACCGGCAGACTTGTAGCCAACCCGTTAACATATATTTCCTCTGATTCCAGGCCCTCGGGCTCAAGGAAAAGCTGGTGCCTCTCCTTTTCGCTGAACCTAACAACCTTATCCTCTATTGAAGGACAATACCTTGGCCCCGTCCCTTCTATCTGGCCGGAATAAATAGGCGCCCGATCAATATTGCGCGTGATCAATTCGTGTACATCCTTATTTGTGTATGTCACATAACACAATATCTGATCTCTGTCTATTCCTGTCGTCCGAAAAGAAAAGGGTGACGGATTAATATCTCCGGGTTGAGGTTCACACTTTGAAAAATCCACGCTCTTCTTCTTTAACCTCGGCGGAGTTCCGGTTTTAAGCCTGCGTTTTTCAAATCCCATACTCGCAAGTTGGTTCGACAAGCCGTGGGCGGCCGGCTCTCCCCTTCTTCCGCCTGGTATCTTCTTTTCTCCTATATGCATCAATCCATTTGGAAATGTACCCAGCGCCAGTATAACCCTTTCCGCGCTTATTTTTTCCCCTCCGTTAATTTCAACACCCACGACTCTCCCGCCCTCAACAATTATCCCTGTTGCCTCCGCCTCAATTATATCAAGCCCGTTTTGTTCTCTCAGCGCCTTCAACATTCTCTTGTGATAGCTCTTTTTATCAGCCTGTGCCCTTGGCGACCATACCGCCGGACCCTTTGATTTGTTTAACATCTTAAATTGTATTCCGGTTTCATCAATAACCCTGCCCATTTCTCCGCCGAGGGCATCAACCTCGCGTACGAGCTGTCCCTTAGCCAATCCACCTATAGCCGGATTGCAGGGCATTCCCGCTATGTCATCGATCGTCATAGTAACAACAAGAACAGAAAAGCCCATTCTTGAGGCAACAAGCGCCGCCTCACAGCCTGCGTGTCCGCCGCCTACAACTATTATGTCATATTTCTTTTTTATATTAACAGCATTTTGCATTTTATTTCGTTTTCTTCTTATATATCTCTGTTGTTCTGGTTTTCTCCGTGCCAATTCCCCCGGATATCTTTAGGGTTTACCATGCGCCGGGTTTATTTACCGACACAGAATTTGCTAAAGATATTGCCCAGGAGATCTTCTGTGATAGAACGACCTGTTATCTCTCCGCATGCCGCCGTCGCCTCCCTCAGCTCTATCGACAATATTTCGGCGGGCTGCCCTGCTGAAACGCCCTCTTCCATCCTGGCCAGCGCTTCCATAGTGCGTTGTAGCGCCACTGCTTGTCTCGAATTTACCGCTATCTTTTCGTTTACAACCTTTCCTACTTCCGCGCTTACCGTATTTCTATAAATCCATTCTTTTAATTGGTCAAACCCTTCCGAAGTCAAAGCGGAGACTTCAATAACGCTATCCGCCCCTGTTATTTCCTGAACCTCTTTTCTGCCTATTTTCAGCCCGAGATCCTTTTTGTTAATAACAATCAGCTTTCTTTTTTTATTCAGCCTTCCAGCCAATTCATAAACCGATTCTTCAGGTTCCACGCTGCCGTCAATGACAAACAAAGCCATATCAGCCGCGGCGGCAGCCTCAATGCCTACCGAAATGCCCTTTGCTTCTATTTCGCTTTCCGCCTCTGCAATCCCGGCCGTATCTTCAATATAATATGTAAATCCGTTTATATGAATCCTCTCCCTCAGGATGTCCCGCGTTGTCCCTGGAATATGTGACACTATCGCTCTTTCTTCTCCAAGCAACATATTATAAATACTGCTCTTACCGGCATTTCGGGGTCCGGTCAATGTTATTTTAATTCCATTTCTCAGCTTCCTGCCTGCCAGTTTCGAACTGATAAGATCCTCCAGCTCCTTCCTGATTGTTCTTGAAGTTTCGGTCAATTCGCCGTTGGAATATGTCTCTATCTCTTCCGTACTAAAATCAATTGATATCTCAACCAAAGAGAGCTGCGCAAGCAGTTTCTCTTCAATATTCCGGACCCTCTTCGAGAGACCTCCTCGAAGGTGTTTAAGAGCTACACTTCTCTGAAGTTTTGTTTCAGATGAAATAAGGTCCGCTACAGCTTCCGCTTGCGCCAGATCGATCTTTCCATTCAGAAAAGCCCTCTTTGTAAACTCCCCCGGCGGCGCCACTACCGCTCCAAGCCACATTGCCTCCTCAATCAACGCGGATACTATATGCATACTTCCATGGCAGGAGATTTCTACAACATCCTCGCCTGTATATGAATTCGGCCCTCTCATCACCACGGCAATGACATCGTCCAGAGCTTCTCCGTTATGGTCTTTTATTATCCGCTTGTGTGTCAGGTGTGATTCCCATGATTCTGCTCCGTCCATCATTCGATCGGCAATGGCGACCGCTTCGTCACCACTAAGCCTGACTAACGCTATGGCGGATTCTCCGGGAGGTGTACCGAGAGCAACAATTGTTTTCTCGCCCATAATCTAACTTCTTTTGTCGGAGCTCTTTCCCTTACTTCTTCCCCGAACGAGAGCAACAAAGACCTTTCTTAACTCCCCGCTTCCAACCGTATATGTGGATATATCCTCTTCATTAGTAAGTTCAATGTGCGCTATCCGTCTTTCAGACGACTTCATTGCTTCAAGACCTACATCTTTTCCTGTGCTTCTTGCCCGCTCAGCCGCCTTGTGCGCTTTTTTCCTTATAATATTATACCGATTTTTTAAATATCCGCCAACATCAAGGATTATTCTCCTGTAGCCACCCATTTTCTTCGAAACAATCCTGCCCACAAGATGCTGCAAGGAATTCAGCGTATCGCCCTTCCTTCCTATTAGCAAGCCATCAACCCCCGCGGTTTCAATGTTTATATATACCGAATCGTCCATTATGTCAGAAAATATCCTGTAATTAACCCCAAGACATTGCAATATTATTCTTGCAATCTCTTCCACGACTTCCTCCGCGCCATTGCTTTCCTCTTTTCTCCGTATGCACACTTTCGCTTTTCTGGCTCCAAAAACCCCGAGAATCCCCTTCTTTCCCGCACTTTCAATCTCGACTTCCACATTATTTATACTTGTCCCCATTATCTTCAGGGCTTTTTTTAATGCCTTTTCCACACTTTTGCCGGTTGCTTCAACTAACGACGGGTTACTTATATTTTCCTTTTTTTCTGTCATCTTCACCACTCCTGTCTCGAAAAGTATGACGATTTGTTAATTCTATTCGAAAAATTTTCCATCTCTTCCCTATTAACCAGTTTGGGCGCCTTCTATCTGGGCATCCTCTTTCTCAGATTGCCTGTGCGCATAATATTGCTGAAGAATTGTTAATATATTGTTGACTATCCAGTAAAGCACCAGCCCCGACGGCATGCCGTAAAACATAAATGTAAACAGAATCGGCATCATTGTTGTCATCATCTTCGTTTGCCCTGGCGGCGCGGACCCTCCAGCCGGAGAACCTCCCAGTTTTGACTGCAACACCATTGCCCCTCCCATCAAAATAGGAAGCAGGTGGAATGAATCCCCCAAAAAGGGAACCGTAAAGCCAAAATTGAACAATGCATCCGGAGAGGAAAGATCATTAATCCACAACATAAAGGGGGCATTTCTCAATTCAATCGTGTTTCTCAACGCCCCAAACAACGCTATAAATACCGGCATCTGGAAAATCAGCGGCAAACATCCCCCCAGGGGATTTACTCCCGCCTCCTTATAAAGTTTCATCGTCCGCTTGTTGAGCTCTTCCTTGTTATCTTTGTATTTGTTCTGCAATTCCTTTATCTTTGGTTGTAGTTTCTGCATGTCCTTCATAGACTTAAAGCTTTTGTGAGTCAGCCTGTAGAATACTATCTTTGTTATAACGGACATCAGGATAATTATCCATCCGTAGTTCGGAATGAACCTCCTGAAAAACATCATGCTTTTAAGCGCAAAAACGCTGAGGAATCTCAGCCATCCAAGGTCGACAGATTGTTCTAACCCAACATCAAATTTTTCAAGTTCATCCATGTCCAGGGGGCCGATATACCCTCGATATGAATGTTCAACCTTTCTTGGGTCCCCCCTGAAAGGATATACAATTGCATATCCAACCTTGCTATCTTCTTCATTCCCACGCAATTCCAGGGTTGCGGAACTCGGGTTGTCTTCTATAAGCGCGCTAAGAAAATATTTCGTCCTTGCCCCGGCCCATAGAACCTGCCCGGACTGCTCCTCGTGCTTTCCGTCATCAAAATGTCCAAGTCCTTCCTTATAGAACTCTCCTCCCACTTTTCCCAAAGAGGCAAACCCTTGTTTGTCCCACTTTTCATTCTCTTCTGTTACCGCAAGCCCGCAATTCCAGGCAACAGCATATCTGTCTGCTTCCTTTACCGACCCTTCTCGATCAATTTTAAGAGAAAAGCTGTATTCATAACCTTCTCTGAAAAACACAAATCTTTTTTCCAGATAGTCCCCTTTTCCAATTTCACTCCGGAATAGTATTACTACTTTTTCTTTTCCTTTTACCAGATTTATTCTGCGGTCGGCGTCAATCCGCCCGCCATCAACTGTTACCGAGAAATTCGCGCCGCCAAAGGTTTCTGTTCTCTCTCCTTTCTTCAGTTCTACCGCCACCCCCCCTCTTTTACCTTCAGGTATCAGCTCAACCGGTTCACCCGTTTCCGTCCTGTAGTTAAATAGTTTCACGCCCCCTATTTCCCCTCCCATACTGCGAAGGGTTATTTCCATTACTTCGGTAGTAACCTTTAGAGTCACTTTCTCTGCGGCATCCTCCGCGTCGAAAAAATTAGATTTTTCTCCAGCTTTTTCCGCCTCGCTTTTCTCTACGCCCCCTCCTGTAACTCCTACTCTGTAACTCTTTACCTCTTTCTTCCCCACCCCTCTCGCTTCCTGTCCAGCCAATGAGTCCAGCCTGGCATACTCTTCTTTTCGATCGATTTCCGCGGTTTTCTTTTCCTGCTTCGGCCCAAGATAGAGTGTTTGCCATAAAATAAGAACCATAAATGTAACTGCAATCGCAAGCAGAGAACGTTTATCCATCCTCTTTTTCCCTTCCTTTAAATAGTTTTTGTCTTTTTTCAGCGAACAGGATCATAGCCGCCATCCGATGAGAAGGGATGGCACCGCAGCAAACGTCTTATTGATTCGTACCCTCCTCTAAAAACACCGTGTTTTTCTATAGCTTCTTCGGCGTATTTCGAACAGGTTGGAACAAACCTGCAGGAGGGCGAATGATAGGGTGAAATCGCGTTCTTGTATATTCTTATGCAGAAAAGCGCTATTTTCTTTAATATTTTTGATATCATCTGCTTACGATATTAGCCCCGCTCTTAATAAAGAGCTCTCCATATCTTTCTTTAAATCATGAAATGACGTTTGTTTTAAATCCCGGGAGGCTATAAAAACAATCCATAGTCCTTTTTCTGTAAATCGTTCCCTTAAATCTATGAATCCTTCTCTCATGAGCCTCTTTGCTTTGTTTCGCTGAACAGCTTTTCCAACTCTTTTTTTGCTGGCTACAAACCCGGGAAGCAATCCTGTTTCTTCCCGCTTAAGAAAACATATTGTTACGTTGTCTCCTACCTCTCTCTTTCCTTTTGTGTAAACAAGCCTGAACTGGCGATTCTTTTTAAGCCCCGAAACCTTCATTGATCTCACGCGCTTTTCCTAAACAGTCAGGCGCTTCCTACCCTTTTTCCTTCTTCTACTTATAATCTTACGCCCATTTTTTGTGCTCATTCTCTCCCTAAACCCGTGCTTTTTCTTTCTTTTTCTATTACTCGGCTGGTATGTTCTCTTCATGACATTCCTCTTCCATTTATATTTGACCTTTAATAAGCAACTTACGATAGCAAACTCTTTATTTTATGTCAAGGATTTTATAAGCTTTTGGCCTTTCCCGCTCTTTTTGCGGGAACGAGGTAAAATTATTTTTTGTTTATTCTATTTCGGCTTTTCCGTATCTTGATTTCTGCTTCCTTTTCAGAGCCTGGAAAGGAGCTCTATTCTCTCATTATCCTATAGAAAGTTTCGAAGATCTTTGTAATCGACAATACCGGCAACCCCAAAAGCATGATTTAGCTTGATTATACGCTCTTTTTTATATTCTGCCATTGTATCTTGTTGTTAGTCATAGTATTACGCGTCCGCTTGTCTCCTACAACACAATTACGGCAAAACTGGGTGACTTTGTGTTCGATTTTTTTTGCTTTTATCTCTTTTGTTTACAACCGGTTTTTATTTTTCCTTCTTTTCTGCTATTTTTTTCTTGATATGATTTTGACCTTATGATAGATTTTCATTTGCTGGGCGATTTGGAATTCTTCTTAGACGGGCAAAACTTTATTGGACTTGCATTATTCTCGCGGCACCCGCCCTTAAATGTGGAAAACAGTGCTTTTTAACCTTAATTAGCGCGTATAACCTGTTCTTGCTGTTTGAGATGTTCGGTTATCCACAATTGTTAATATCTTTTGGTCGTTATTTGTTTTTTACATGTTGCGAGGTTTAAATGAGGGGCGGCAAACCCTTTAAAGACGGTCATTCCGGACTTTCTGCCGACATTAGTTTGGTAGATCTCTGGGGTAATATTCTTGGGAAAATCAGTCTTCTTGTTAATGCTCAAACGTTCGAAACGTGGTTCGAACCAATGAAGATTGCAGGCCTCGACGAGGACACCCTCATAATCGAGGGCCCCAATCCGTTTTTTATAGACTGGGTTGCCGAGCATCATATAGATAAGATTACGATGGCCGCGGAGGCGCTTCTTGATCAAAAAATAAAAATCGAATTTGCCGCGACCGGGTCACATGAACGGACGAGATCCAGAGCGCTCGCACCCAGCCCGCCCAGAAGAGAAAGTGCCCGTATGGGGCTGCCCCGAAATACAAATCTCAACACAAGATACACCTTTTCTGAATTTGTTGTCGGGGCCGGCAACAGGCTCACGCATGCCGCGGCCAGCGCGGTAGCGGAAAATCCGGCTCTCTCTTACAACCCGCTCTTTGTCTACGGCGGCGCAGGCCTTGGAAAAACACACCTTATTCAGGCAATAGGCCACCACATCATCTCTCACCATAGATCACTTCGCGTCTCTTATGTGTCCGCGGAAACCTTTATGAACGAGCTTATTCACGCGATACAAACCGGAAGCACCCTTAAATTCAAAGATCGATATAGAAACACCGATGTTCTTCTGATAGATGATGTTCATTTCCTCGCGGGCAAGGAAAGCACCCAGGAAGAATTCTTTTTCACATTTAACGCGCTTCATGACGCCAATAAGCAGATTGTGGTAACCAGCGACCGTCCTCCAAAAGAAATTCCAACACTTCAGGAAAGATTGACTACACGGTTTGAGTGGGGGCTCATAACTGACATTCAACCTCCCGACCTTGAAACCCGAATAGCTATTTTACGAAGAAAGGTCAGAAAAGAGCGTATTGAAATCCCGGATGATGTGATAACCTTGATTGCCGAAAATATAAAGACTAATATACGGGCCCTTGAGGGCTCCCTTATCAGGCTTCTGGCCTCCTCAAGCTTAACCCGCCAGGAAATAAACTGCGAAATGGCAGAGCAAATGCTTGTCGATATTATTAAAAGCTCAAAGGAATCCGCTATTACCGTAGAGAAAATTCAAAAATGCGTTTCAGAATCTTACGATATCCCCGTAGTAAAAATTAAGTCGAGCTCCAGGATTAAAGAAATTGCTATGGCTAGACAGGTCGCGATATTCCTTTCGCGTGAAATCACCGACCTCCCGCTGGTTAAAATTGGGAAAAAGTTCGGCGGTAGAGATCATAGCACGGTTCTTCACGCTGTTAGAAAAATCGAAAAACTTCTCGTGAAAGATTCTTCCCTTGAAAGAGAAATCCAGACATTACGGGGAAAATTGTCTAAATAGTCCCCTTTTTCAACACTTTCCACATATATAATGTTAATAGTGTGTTATTAAGTGTTTGTTTTTTCCATTTTTGATTATTTTGTGGAAAATTTTTATTCTTCAACAAAGAAATTAACATTAATTTTTACTCTGTTTTACTCTGTTTTTCTGCCGAATTACACTTTATCAACATTCCCACATTCCCTACTACTTCTACTATATTTTTAATTATATATAAGTAGAATACTAAAACCTTTTAATTATTTTCCTTTAATATTTTCTTTCTCTTGATTTATAATATAGCTCCTCGTAGAATGAAGTCCGTGGGTGTTTCTTGTGTTGAATATTTAGGAGGTAGAGATGTGAAGAGTTTAATTCCTCTCGATGAACTGCAAAAAAAGATGACCGCCATATCCTCGGTTGTTCCGGGAAAAACAACAATGCCGATTCTTTCTATGGTGTTAATAATAGCAGAAGAAAATTCAATAACATTTTCAGCGACTGATTTAGATATATCAGTCACTTCTAAAATTAAAGGAAAAGTAGAAGAACCCGGATCGATTGCAGCTCCGGCAAAAAAACTTACAGAGATAGTAAAATCTCTTTCCGGAGATCAGGTTGCGTTCGAAGTGAAAGATAGCGCTCTCAATATAACGTCGGGGAGGAGTAGCTTTGTAATTAATGGAAGAAACGCCGATGATTTCCCTAAAATTCCAAAACAGGAAGGGAAATCGGAGTTTTCCATCGATTTTCAGCTTCTGGAAAAGCTTATTAAAAAGACGATATACTCGGTATCGAACGATCTTACAAGGCCGGCGTTATGCGGGGTCTTGTGGAAGGTTAGCGGCGACGGAATGACGATGGTTTCTACGGATGGGCATAGGCTCGCAAAAATAGATTTAAAACAAAAGATCGCCATTGTTGATAAAATAGATGTAATAATACCACCAAAGGCTCTTTCAACACTAAAGTATTTTTCATCAGGCCAGGAGAGAGTAAAGATACAACTAGCGGAAAATAATGTTTCTTTCAGTATGGAGGATGTTGTTATTTATTCAAGACTTCTCGAAGGACCCTTTCCTAATTTTTCCAAAGTAATTCCTGAGAATAATAAAAAGAAGCTTACGCTTTCCAAAAACTCTCTTTCCGAAGCTACAAAGAGGGTATCTATATTGTCGGATAGTCTAACACATCTGGTTGTTTTTTCACTCAAAGAAAATAAACTATTACTAAATGTTACAACAAAAGAACTTGGGGGAGCAAAAGAGGAAATAGATGTTTCGTACACGGATGATCCTATTGAAATAGGGTACAACGCTAATTATATTCAGGATATTTTAAAGACGATAGATAGTGATGATATAATAATTTATCTGGACAGGTCCGATAACGCCGGGGTAATTATACCGGATGAACAAGCCAAAGAATTCGACCAGCTGTGTATTATTATGCCTCTCCGTATCAGTTAGGGAGGTTGGGAGGCGAGGCGGTGTAAGGGAATGAGGATTAACAGGGTCGAAATTAAAAACTTCAGAAATATTAAAGAGGCACGGCTGAGATTCTCCTCGGGCTTTAATTTTATTGCCGGATTAAATGCACAGGGAAAAACAAATCTCCTAGAGGCGCTGTACCTCTTTTCTCTTTGCAGGTCATTTAGAACAAAAAAGAGAGAAGAAATGGTGGCGCTTGGCGCTCCTTTTTTCTTTTTAAGAATAAAGGTGGAGAGTGATTCAGGGGTGGAGTTCGTTCTGGAGATTGGAGTGGAGCGTGGCGGCCGCACGCGGGTAAAAGTAAATGGAGAGAAGGTTAGAGGGCTTTCCAGTATACTTGGGCTCGTCCCCGGAGTGATATTTACTCCCCGGGATATAGGTATGGTTTCCGGGCCTCCGGGGGAGAGAAGAACATTTATTGATTACACGGCGTCTCAAATATCTGAGGGTTTTCTGGAGAATCTGAAGGAGTATCGCCACGTGCTGAGACAGAGAAATTCGCAAATTAAGGAAGCGGCTGTGGGAAAATGTAATTTTAAAATAATGAGAGCGCTTGATCGTATACTGGTAGAGAAAGCAGAGGATTTAGTTGAAGGGCGCAAAAGAGTTCTTGAAGAAATAAGAGAAAAAGCCGCGGATATGTTCAGGCATGTATTTACCGGAGACGGGGATCTTGAGATGGAGTACATTTCTTCAATTAAATCCGGCAGCGGTAAATATTCGGAACTTTTTTTAAGTTCGATAGAGAAGATGCGCAACGAAGAAATCAGGAGAGGATATACTCTAAAAGGGCCTCATTGTGACGATATTGGAATATCTATTGGAAAGCTTGATCTTAGAAAGTATGGGTCTCAGGGGAGAAAGAGGCTTGTAGCAATAGTTATGAAGATGGCACAGGCTTCGGTTATTACAGAAAAACGAGGCGAGACCCCTGTTGTTTTACTGGATGATCTTTTCTCAGAGCTTGACGATTGCGTTTCGGCGAGGGTTAAGGAGTTTCTTTCCGAGCGCTATCAGAATTTTATTACATCCCCTGTTGAAATAGGGACACAAAACAGGAAAGGTGTAGGAAATTTTACTATCCATAAAGGGGTTATAACCCGGCAGTAGGAGGCTGTGGAGAATATTGAAGAAAGGGTTGGAAGGTGGGAGAAGGGATTGATAATTTTTTTGTTTGTTTTAAAGCTGTTTCATAATACCATTCGGTATGAATATGAGAAAGAGTAAAACGATAAAGGAGAGCCGCGGAACTTCTGCCCTGGTAAGGGAAATTTTACCGGAGGTTTTTAAATCTCTTGGTATCGAGGGGAGATTGGAGGAAGGGCAACTGGTAAGAGAGTGGCCTTCTATAGTAGGTAAAGGGCTGGCAAAAAGAAGTTCCCTAAGGGATGTGCAAAATGGTATTCTTTTTGTTGAAGCAGAGAATAATATCTGGATGCAGGAGATCAAGTTTTTACAAAAAAGAATAATAGCGAGGATAAAAAGCAGATTTCCCGGGATTTCAATAACGGGGATTCGCCTTTTTATCAAGAGGGAGGAAGGAGAGGAATGAGTAAAAAATATACAGCGAAAGGAATACAGGTTTTAAAAGGTCTGGAGGCGGTAAGAAAGAGACCCGCCATGTATATAGGGAGCACGGATGTTCACGGGCTTCATCACATGATTTATGAAGTTGTGGATAATAGTATAGATGAAGCTATGGCCGGGTATTGTAATAGCATAGTTGTTAGTGTCAGCCCCGGTGGCGTTGTAATGGTTGAAGACGACGGAAGAGGTATACCGGTTGATATCCACCCCACCCAAAAAAAACCGGCCGTGGAAGTTGTGATGACCATGCTGCATGCCGGCGGAAAATTTGACCATGACAGCTACAAGGTTTCAGGAGGGCTTCACGGGGTAGGAGTGTCTGTCGTAAACGCACTTTCGGAGTGGATGGAAGTGGAAATATGGAGGGATGGAGCCCGGCATACGCAGAGGTATGAAATCGGAATCCCCGTATCTCCTCTAAGGGCTATACCATTGGAAGAAAACAAAGAGAAGACCGGCACGAAAATAACTTTCCACCCAAATCCCGCAATATTTTCAACGATGGAATTCAGCTTTGACACGATTTCTCAAAGGTTAAGGGAGCTGGCCTTTTTAAACAAAGGGATCAATATTAACTTTACCGACAAAAGGTTCGGTAAAAGCCATAATTTTCAGTACGATGGAGGTATAGTTTCATTTGTGAAAATGCTGAATGAAAATAGAACCGTACTTCACAGTAAACCGATTTATATTAATGAAAAGAAAGATGACTGCGAAGTTGAAATTGCTATCCAGTACAATGATTCGTATGGGGAGAAAATATTTACGTTCGCGAATAATATTAACACCCTCAGCGGGGGAACGCATCTTTCAGGATTTAAAACAGCTCTCACCAGAATCCTGAACAGTTATGCTCAGAAGAACAATCTCTTTAAGAAAGGAAAAAACAACAAGATAGTGCTTTCCGGAGATGATGTAAGGGAAGGGATAACCGCGGTGCTCAGCGTTAAGCTTCCGGAGCCTCAGTTTGAGGGCCAGACAAAGGGCAAATTGGGAAACAGTGAAATGATGGGAATAGTGGCATCAATTCTAGGGCAGAAGCTAGGGGAGTTTCTCGAGGAAAACCCGGCGATAGCGAGGAAAATTGTCAGAAAATCGATAGATTCCGCAAGAGCAAGAGATGCCGCCAGAAAGGCAAAAGATCTTGTAAGAAGAAAATCGGTTCTGGAATCAGGAAGTCTTCCGGGCAAGCTCTCGGACTGTTCGGTAAAGGACCCGGAACATTCCGAATTGTTTCTCGTTGAAGGTGATTCGGCAGGCGGTTCGGCGAAAATGGGAAGGGATAGAAGATTCCAGGCGATTTTACCCCTTAAAGGGAAAATACTGAATGTGGAAAAGGCAAGAATGGACAAAATCCTTTCAAATGAAGAAATAAAAACGATTATTACCGCCCTGGGAACCGGAATTGGAGAGGATTTTGATATTTCCAAAATCAGATACCGCAAGGTAATAATCATGACAGATGCCGATGTGGACGGTTCGCATATAAGAACATTGATACTGACTTTATTTTTCCGGTACATGCCCGAACTGGTAACGGAAGGGTGCATTTATATTGCCCAGCCCCCGCTCTATAAGGTTAAAAAGGGAAAGAAGGAAAAGTACGCTTACAACGAAGAAAAGAGGATTCAAATTATCGAAGAATTTGGAGGAGAGAAAGGAATATCTCTTCAACGGTATAAAGGGCTGGGAGAAATGAATCCCGATCAGCTCTGGATAACCACGATGGATCCCGAGCGAAGAATAATGCGCCAAATTGTACTGGAAGATATGGTAGAAGCAGATCGGATATTCACGATTCTTATGGGGGATAAAGTGGAACCGAGAAAGAACTTTATTCAGGAAAACGCGACATATGTTAAAAACCTGGATATTTAATTCCGCAAAAAAGAGCCTTGAAATATAGTCGTAGTGAGTGGAAATGGAGTTGCCGTGTGGAAGAGTCTTTAGGAGGATAAAATAAATGCAGATTAATAGACAGCGCGTAATCCAGAGCTATATCGAAGATGAAATGAAAGAAAGTTATCTAGATTATTCAATGAGCGTTATAGTTTCCCGGGCTCTTCCGGACGTCCGTGACGGACTAAAGCCGGTACATAGGCGAATTTTGCTCGCGATGAACGACCTAAACCTTGTTCACAACCGCCCATCCCGCAAATCAGCCAAGGTGACTGGTGATGTAACGGGAAACTATCACCCGCACGGAACAGCATCCGCTTATGACGCGATAGTTCGAATGGCGCAGCACTTTTCACTAAGGTATCCCCTTATCGAAGGGCAGGGAAACTTTGGTTCTATAGACGGAGATCCGGCGGCCGCCGAGAGATATACCGAAGTACGAATGGAGGAGATAGCCGAAGAACTTCTGGAAGATATAAATAAGGAAACGGTGGAATTCGGGCCGAACTACGATAATTCAAGACAGATGGCTCTCGTTTTGCCAGCAAAAATTCCAAATCTTCTTATAAACGGCGCCTCGGGGATAGCTGTTGGGATGGCCACCAATATTCCTCCTCACAACCTAGTGGAAATCATCAATGGGCTTAAGGCTATTCTGGATAATCCGGAGGTTAGCATTGATAGGCTCTGCGAAATTGTTCCCGGGCCCGATTTTCCGACCGGCGGAATAATATGCGGAAGAGAAGGCATAAAACAAGCTTATGAAACGGGCAGGGGAAAGTTGCTTGTCAGAGCGAGGGCAAATATCGAAACGGATGAGAGGGGAAAGTCAAGGATCATCGTAACAGAGATTCCGTATCAGACCAACAAGGCGAGGATAATCGAAAATACGGCTCAGCTGGTGAGGAATGGCAAGCTGTCCGGCATCAGTGATATACGGGACGAATCTGACAAAGATGGAATGAGAATGGTTATAGAGTTAAAAAGGGACGCCTACCCAAAGGTTGTATTAAACAAGCTTTATAAGCACACACAGCTTCAGACGAGTTTCGGGATAATTCTGTTGGCGTTGATGGGGGGACTTAAGCCCAAAGTGATGAATCTGAAAGAGGCAATGAAAGCCTTCCTTGATCACCGGGAGGAAGTTGTAACAAGAAGGACAAAATTTAATTTGAAGAAGGCCGAGGAAAGAGCGCATATACTCGAAGGGTATAAAAAGGCCCTTGATAATATTGATGCCATAATAAAACTCATTAAAAAGAGCGCTTCTCCCCAGGAAGCAAAAAACGGACTTATGCAAACGTTCGACCTTACAGAAATTCAGGCACAGGCAATTCTGGACATGAAACTCCAGAGGCTTACAGGGCTTGAGAGAAAAAAGATAGAGGAAGAATATTTAGCGCTTATCCAAAAGATAGAATATTACAAAACTATTCTGGAAAGCCGGACAAGGCTTCTTGGTATCATCGCCACGGAACTTGATGATGTGAAAGAGAGATTCGGGGACGAAAGAAGAACAGATATCATAGCGATGGAAGGCGAGTTTGAAGTAGAAGATTTTATTGCTGAAGAGGATATGATAATCACAATAACTCATACAGGCTATATCAAGCGGATTGCCATTGATACCTATCGCCGCCAGAAGAGAGGCGGTAAGGGCGTTAAAGGAATGGAGATGAAAGAGGAAGACTTTGTCGAACAGCTCTTCATAGCGTCAACCCATACATATATTCTATTCTTCACTGACAGGGGACAGTGTTATTGGCTTAAGGTACACAAGATTCCAAGAGCCGGAAGGCTGTCGAGGGGTAAGGCGATAGTTAATTTGCTCGAGTTATCGAACGAAGAAAGAATTACGGCCTTTATACCGGTCGATGATTTCAACAGGGATCTTAATCTTGTAATGGCTACAAAAATGGGACGCGTAAAGAAGACCCCTCTGCGTGAATATTCCCATCCCAGAAGAGATGGAATAATAGCTATCGATCTGAAAAAGAATGACAGCCTTGTGCGGGCCGAGATGACTTCCGGAAATGACGATGTTATCCTTGCCAAGAAGAATGGCAAGGCGATTAGATTTAATGAAACCGACGTTAGGGTAACAGCAAGGGCGACAATGGGAGTAAAGGGGGTTTGGGTGGGCGATGAGGATGAAGTGGTTGAAATGGTTGTTGTAAAGCCGGGAGCCGAGCTTCTTGCCGTTACCGAGAATGGTTACGGGAAGAGGACGGACGTTATGGAATACAAGAAACAAAAGAGAGGCGGGAAGGGTGTAATTTGTATAAATACAGGAAAGAGAAACGGAAAACTTGTCACTATAAAAGAGGTTTTCACCACTGAAGAAGTGATGATGATAACAAAGAAAGGAAAAATAATCAAAAGCCCTGTTTTGGATGTTTCGGTGAGACGGAGACACGCGAAGGGAGTAAAACTTATTAATCTGGATGATGGCGATTTCTTGGTTGGCGTCACGCTGGTATCGGGAAAAGATGTTGCCGGGAATGAAGAGATAGGGGAAGAGTTGGAAGATAATCGCGCGAGAGTGAATAAGGATGATATCGACGAGATCGAATCAAAAGAAGGAGGGGAGAGTGAAACATCGTAAAAAGAGCAAAATATGTTTAACGCTCTTGACGATTCTTCTTTTATTGACTGTGAGCTCTGACGCGATAGCTGCGCTGTGGAGTGGAAAGGAAAAAACCGGCGGGGATTTGCGGCAGAAAATGATAGGGGTTGAAATACTCGAAGAGGGTGTAGTAATACTACGGTGGGGTGTTGGGACAAAGGAAATCAGGGCAGAGTATGATCTTGTATTCCAAAACGTAAAGAACCCACCGCATGGTGCGTGTTCAACCCGTGTCGCCAGATTCAGGAAAGTAGATATTCGAAATGGTAAGGATTACCTGTTTGAAGGGTGCGCTGGCGGCAAACGCATGCCTGGAATGAACGCGGATGACGATCAGGATGGGGAAATAAACGAAGACCGCTTTGATGGTGTGGACAATGACGGAGATGGGTATATTGATGAAGATTTTGCTGCCATTGGAGAAAGGATGTACGTAGCGCAAGCAGATTTGAAGGAATCCGGGGGCAAGGTTTTTAATAAATGTTATACTTGGGCGTATAAACATGTAATTGATTTTGTAGGGGTCACAACGGTTTTTGAAAATTGGTTTCTCCAAAATGGTTCTGTAAGAAATGGCGAGGAGACAACTCTGTCTCTGGGTATTAATTTTGTCTTTGGCGGACAGAAAAGTCGCGACACGGATATTTACGCTCATATAGTAACGGAGTATGTGGAGTTTGCGGATGATTCGTTGCGGGCCGTGATCTTTTCTAAGGATAGCCTGTTTGCGGGAGTAGTCCTTCTGGAATCAAATCCGCGCGGGTTGATTAAGCACGGGATAGAGCTTGCGTTAAATTCAAAAGGGGGGAGCGATTCTCTGTCGGCGCCGGAAATAATAAGCGCGGCCGCGGATAACAGGAAAAGCCTCAGAGCGCACTCGGTAAGATTCGTTCTGGAGAACAACGGGGATTACAAAAACGGCAAAACCGGTAAAATAGACTGGGCGATATTCTTCGCGAGTTCAGAACGAGAGATTAAAAACAATCTGAAGATGGCGCTTAAAACGTACAAAGGAACTATGGGTGAAAAGGGAAGAATTAATTGGATTGTGCCGCCGAG
>DAOWMJ010000248.1 GCA_030643145.1 Candidatus Latescibacterota bacterium
ACCGCGATTTGTATATTTTCCTGTGTATCAATTTTCGCTCGATCGACTCCGGCATATGATCAAACGGAAAAGAACGCCAACGAAGAGAAGATCCGTCTTGAAATTGGAGAATGGCTGATCCTTGGTCCCGCTTCGACACCATTTCCGGTCTTTAATGAAGAAGATAGGGAGGAAGCTGAAAGCGCTTTTCTCCTGTCATACGATTTCATTCCACTTGCACAATTAAAACCTGAAGCCGGGAAGGAAATCAGTTTCCCCGTCCGGCAGAGATTCTCGTGGAAAGCTGTAAAAACGGGGGATGCGGGTGTCATACTATCAAACGGTCCGAGTAAACCTGAAACAGCATATTTAGCTTCATACCTGGAACTGCCCCGTTGGGCGGAACTGCAATTCAAAGCAAAAGGAACACACCCCTTCAGACTGATGATAGACGGAGAAAGTATTATAGAATGTAAAGAGAACGGGACTGATGAATACCGTAAGGGAACCGTAAAACTTAAAAGGGGAAAACACACTATAATTGTAAAAACCGTCTGCGCGCCCGAAGATACAATAAGCTCATGGAAATTCGACGCCTTCATAGAGACGCGGAAAACACCCGCGTGTAACACGCGTTTGTCTCTGGGCCCCGTTAGGAACATAACCATTGCGGATATTCTCAATCCCCCTCACATAAGCAGTGTTAATCTTTCCCCGGACGGCAGCCTTGCCGCCTTGATGATTCACGCTATTATTTCCCCAGATGGAGACAGAGAAACCAAGCTGGAAATTAGAAACAGTACAGACGGAAGTCTTGTAAGAACAATTATCTGCCGCAAAGGTATAAAGGGATTCAAATGGACTCCGGACGGAAAATCGCTGTCATATACCGTATCCAAGGAAGAGAAAACATCTATAAGAGTAATAGAACTGAAATCCGGGAATGATAAAATTATTTCTGAATCTATCAAGAGATTCGAAAGCTATAAGTGGAGCCCGGACGGTGAATTTATTATATATTCAGCCTCTGAAGAACCTGAAAAAGACAAAGATGGAGTAAAGAGGCTACGGGGAATATCCGACAGGACCAATTTCGCCCGGCATAGATCATACCTCTATCTGCTATCGGTAAAGAATGGAACTACAAGAAAAATAACAACGGGGAAATACACTTCCCATCTTGCCGATATTCATCCGGATGGGGGGAATATCCTTATCACACGCAGCTACGAAGATCTTTCAGAAAGACCATATGAGAAAACGGAACTTGTCCGGGTTAATCTGAAGGAGGCAAAAAGCGAGGTTCTCTGGAAAGGGAAATGGTTCAACAACGCCGCGTGGTCTCCTGACGGAAAAAAAATACTCGTCTCAGCCGGAGCATCTTCGTTCGGAAAGATTGGAAAGAATGTTTCTGAAAATACGATTCCAAACGATTACGACGGGCAGATATATATTTTCGACCCCGAAAGCAAGGATGTTGACGCGATAACCAGAAAATTCAAACCCTCCGTTAAAAGGGCTTACTGGTCAAAGTCTGATAACAGCATCTATCTTGTCGCCGAAAACAAATCATTTGTCAGACTCTTCAGATATTCTGCCCGCCACCAGAACTTTAAAGAACTGCAAACCGGTTGTGATGTGATCTCATCAGGTGATTTTGCAAGCGAGAAACCGGTCGCTGTATTTGCCGGCACGTCCGCGGACCAACACCAGAAACTCTACCGGATAGACCTCGAAAGAAACAGGGTAAAAGAAATATATAACCCGGCTAAAGTTCAATATGAATACATTAGAAAAACAAGCGTGAAGGAATGGAATTTTACGTCAAGTACCGGAAAAGAGATAACCGGGCGTGTACACTATCCTCCGGATTTTGACTCTGATAAAATATATCCATGTATTGTATATTATTATGGCGGGACGTCGCCTGTAAGCCGCAGCTTCGGAGGCAGATACCCGAAGAACCTATGGGCGTCAATGGGATATATCGTTTATATACTTCAACCCAGCGGAGCCACCGGTTTCGGCCAGGAATTTTCCGCCGCTCACGTCAACGACTGGGGCAAAATTGTAGCGGGCGAGATAATTGAAGGAACGAAAGAATTCCTTAGCGCTCATCCCTTCGTCAACCCCGGCAAGGTTGGATGTATCGGGGCTTCATTCGGCGGATTTATGACTCAACTTCTCGTAACAAAAACGGACATTTTTGCCGCCGCGATTTCACACGCGGGTATCAGTTCAATATCGAGCTATTGGGGGGAAGGGTACTGGGGATACGCGTATAACGCAGTGTCCGCGGCTAACAACTTCCCGTGGAACAGTCCGGACATCTATATCAACCAGAGCCCCCTCTTTTACGCCGACAAAGTTAACACTCCACTTCTACTTCTCCATGGAGGGAGTGATACGAATGTTCCCACCGGAGAGAGTGAACAGATGTACACCGCTCTTAAACTCCTGGGGAAAGATGTTGAATATATCCGCTTCGCGGGGCAAAACCACTTTATCCTGGACTACAAGAAGAGGATCAAGTGGTCAAACGCCATACTTGCCTGGTTTGACAAGTGGCTTAAAGAACAGCCCCAATGGTGGGATAATATGTATCCTCCTATTGACGGGCAGAAAGAAAAATCAGCGGAACAGTATCCGAAACCGGGAAAGCTTGGAATAAAAATTGTTAATGACGAGACCCGGGGCACCTTCCTGGTCGGAGAAATTACCATAGAAAACATACAGAACAATATCCCCGAATGGGATTCTGAATATTACGAATATGAACCGGATATGTCCG
>DAOWMJ010000146.1 GCA_030643145.1 Candidatus Latescibacterota bacterium
ACGGACATTCGCCGAAAGAGCCCACATGCTCGTGAAAACGATAATAGCATAAAAGCATGCCGTTAGCGGCATGCAGACCGATGAGCCTTTGAAGTGAAACATAGATACATAATACCAGAGAGAGTCATAAGTTTCAATGATTTTATGGGTTATGTAAGCCTAAATTGAGTCAACGCGAAGAGAGAAAATGTTTGATGCCAGACACCTCGACGATCTTGAGCCGGTCCGGTACGGCTACGCGGATGTGACGATTCCGAAAAGGCAAGACCGTTCCCAGGGCAGAACGGAAACTCCACCTCACCCTGGTAATTGCCGCTATTTAAGTCAGTATCATACACTGCCCGGCTATCTACTGACAGTATAGACGCCGTGGAAATGAATCGTGCTGTCCGCGGTCAGGGTCAGGATTTCCGGAGTAGGAGTGTTCCATCCATCGACAGAATTCCAGATCATACTGTATTCACCGGGAAGGATATAGGTCCTCAGCAGGGCAAATCCTCCGTTACTACCAGCGCTGAAGCTGTTCGGTCCGTCGATATGCCAGCCATCGCAGACACCATCGGGCTCGCTGGTGACCAGGATCGTATTGGGCGCGGGAGTATAGATCGTCTCGAAAACGATAGTATCTCCGGCGGCAAGTGTCTGGGTCTCCGGGGAGGGAGTGATCCAGCCACTTTGTTCATCACAGGTGATGGTGTAATCACCGATCGGAAGGTTGGGAATAGTGATCTCTTCCCAATGATCCATATTATACCCATCCGGTCCGGACAGATTCCATCTTACATAGAGTTCCTCCGGATCGTTTTAGATTACTATTGTCCCGATTGCCTCATAATATGTGGCTGTAAATTCAACCGTATGACCGGCTGTCAGACTGAGGGTCTCCGTGTCCGGTGTGACATAGCCACTGACATCGCCCCAGGTGATAGTATAGTCGCCTTCCGCAAGGCGATTCAGTGTGGTATCGCCAGTGGCATCGCAATTGTAGCTAACGGGTCCGGACAGATTCCACGAGGGATCGATTCCGGCCGGATCGCAGGTAATAGTCGCGCTACCGGTATTCGAAGTCTTCGGTTCGGTACTATCGCTGCAACCGACCAGCAGCCAGGATGTGGTAACGGCAAAAAACAGCGCTGCCACGATTAATATCGATCGGATCCTAATCTTCATACTCAACTCCTTATTGTTCAAATCTAATTCCATTGATGCCTGATTCTTTATCCTTCCAATTCCACCACTTCTGTAAACACGGATGGGGATTTTCAGTACTGGCACAATATATTGCGCAACAAAATACATACAACACGTATCTATCAATATATGTGATATGTGCCAAATAAATCCTGGGGTCTCTGATACATCTCCCCAGCATCCGAATTTCCCTGTCAATATCGGAAGTACGGATATCCGGTTTTTGGCGCCGGCCAGTGCTGTTCTTAATGGTCATCTAAAAACCGGAGAAAGTCCAAAAAAGCAAAGTTTCCCTTGAACAAATCGTGTCATGTGTGATACAATGCATCTGGATTCGATAAATTCAATTTTAGCTTGCATAGGAGATACAATACGCTGTGTCGGGGCTTGTTGGTTCCCAGATGTTGCGGCCTTTGTAAGTTTGCTCCAATTTACCAAGAAGGAGGGGGAAGATGAAAATCTTCGTTCCAGCATTTCTATTAATTCTCGTTCTTGCGACATCCGTTATAGCTGACCCAGTGGATGGTACCTATTATCCTGCCATTGCAGGATGGACTACCTGGCAAACCTACAGCAACGACGGCGAAGGAGGGAATCCTAATGTTTATGGCGATGGTCTGCTCGCGGTTGGTAATGTTATTATGTGCTGGCAAAGCCCTCTTCCGTCCAAACTGTATTATTTATGTCCGAACACACTGGTAGGAACGGTGGATCAGGCGACAGACTTAGTAATTACAGATGTCTCTACTGATCCTCCGGCAATCGGAACAGTGGTTACTTACACTGGCGGCCAACTCGAACTGAACGGGTCATTGTGGGGAGAATCAGGCAATATATACATGACTGATCTCTATGGTGGGTCGGCAACAATTACTGCGCTTAGTCTGAATGATCATACAGTTACTATGGATTTTGAAGCGACAGGACAATTGGTGAGTCACCCTGGGATATTCGTTAGATTTAAAGCAACATTTGTTGATATAGATGTTGATACAATGTCAGGATTCAGCGGCCATCCAACCGAAGTAAGGATTGATATCGGCGCGACTGTCCCGACAGAGTCTGCAAGCTGGGGACAGATGAAGGCTATGAATCGATAAATAGTGTTATAGAATGTTGCGTTTTAGTTTGGAATACTAAGCGGGCGGGGCTTGGGGTTTAACCCCGAAGCCCCGCTTTTCTGTTAATTCTTTTTTATCTTGAGAATCTAAAAGACGGAAAACAGCCGGTTTTGTTTCCTCTCCAATGGCTGTTTCCATAGAGTTCACTACAGCTGAGTGGGCGGCTTTTGATAGGTCGGTCACAAGTTAGCGGTCGTAGCGGAAATACACGCGTAGCATTTTGGGTATGGGGAAAACTATCTGGTGGTGAGCTCGCCCTTTTATGTATTCTAAATCAATAGAGCAAGGACAAGATTATGTTTGCCAAGGAGAATAATTTCATTACTATGCCAGCATGTTTGTTTTTGGCATTGATTTGAGACATTGATTCAGAAACGCGTCGAAACAAAATAATCAGATTCAAAGGGTTGAATTATTTCGACATTTGTCTTATTGTTCAATTCAAGTAAATACGATAATCTTCCAAAGAAACTGGTTTAAAAACAGGGAGGAGCGACGAATGAGAAAGATTGTATCAATGCCCGGTGATGGTATAGGAAAGGTAGTGTTGCCTGAGGCGGTCAGGGTCTTAAAAGCCGCCGGCTTTGAGGCTGAATATATTCATGCTGATATTGGCTGGGAATTCTGGTGTAATGAGGGAAATCCTCTACCGGAACGGACATTAAAGATTCTGGATGAACACAAAATAGCTCTTTTTGGCGCGATTACTTCAAAACCAAAAGCGGAAGCGGCGAAAGAACTTGCGCCCGGGCTGCGGGATAAAGGTTATGTATATTACAGCCCGATTGTTGGATTAAGGCAGCACTTTGATCTTGATATCTGCACGAGGCCGTGCAAAACTTTTAAGGGCAATCCCTTAAACTTTATCAGACGGGGAAAAGATGGTATAGAGGAGCCCGAGGTTGATGTAGTGATCTTCAGACAGAATACTGAGGGCTTGTATTGTGGAGTTGAGTGGACCGATCCTCCTGATGAAGTTTACAAAGCCTTCAATACTCATCCGAAGATGAAAAAATTCGCTTCCTGTCCAAAAGAAGAATTAGCGATTTCCACAAGAATTTTCACAAAAAAGGGAACGGAAAGAATACTAAGAGCCGCCTTTGAACACGCCAGTAAGTTTGGTTATAAATCTGTTACTGTTTGCGAGAAAGCGAATGTAATCAGAGAAACATCCGGAATGATGCTCGCGATGGCAAAAGAAATGGTCACAGAGTATGATGGTATCGATCTGTGGAGTACTAACATTGACGCCCAGATGATGTGGCTTACAAAAAATCCTGAAAACTATGGCGTGTTGGTCAGCGGAAATATGTTCGGCGATATAGTATCTGATGGTTTCGCGGGACTTATCGGAGGACTCGGTTTCGCGTGCTCGGCTAATGTTGGCGAAAATGTCGCGATATTTGAACCTACTCACGGATCCGCTCCGAAATACGCTTCATACGAAAGGTCGATTGTAAATCCTGCCGCGATGATTCTTTCCGCGTGTATGATGCTTGATCATATTGGGGAAACGGAGAAAGCGAAAAAGATCAGAGAAGCCGTTTTGGAGGTTGTAAGTGAAGGTAAGGTTAAAACCTACGATATGATGAAGTTAACCGGTTCTCAGGAAGTCCTCGATAACGGCGCCGCTTCTACCGCCGAGATGACTGACGCGATAATCGAGAAATTGTAATTAAGAAGGGGAGCTGATATGGATGTCAAAGAATTATGGCCGGAACTTGAATGGATCAAGGACAGGGAATTAAGGGATAACACTGAAAAGACCTGGGAACTGGCATTTTCAAGAAGCGTTCTTAAGGCGGAGGATCTGTTAGAGATACCTTTTACCCTTTTGTGTGAAGGCGATGTCGTAACCTTTATGGAGCACAAACGCTGTGTTGTTCATATTTCGAGAAAATCGGGCGAGGAGATAAAAAAATTCTTCAAGGAAAAATTGCCTGTGGATATGGATATTCTGATTTCCGGAGCTATCCTCTGTGATGTCGGAAAGCTTCTGGAGTATGATTATGACGGTGAAGGTAATCTTACCCAGGGGGATTACGGCAAATATTTAAGGCATCCATTTTCAGGTGTTTCTATTGCCGAGGAGTGCGGAATACCGAAAGAGGTTTTACACATAATAGCGGCTCACGCTGGAGAGGGAGATAAAGTCAAGAGATCCACCGAAGCCTATGTTGTTCATCACGCTGATTTTATGACATTCCTTCCATTTAAGGAAAGATTAAAATAGCAGTGTATCAAATTGGGAATATAGCAGAGGGGGTACATCTTCTTTGCTATATTCTCTATGTCAGATATGTGTTTGTTTCAAATACTAACGACATGATAAGCTATAAACTTTAACAATAATATTATGATAAAAAAAATAATCTCTAAACTGATACTGCTAATTTTAGTTCCCGCAGCTCTTTCGGCATGGGATGATTGTCCGTATAATGAAATAGACTGTCCTTTTCCGGGAGATTGTAATAGGTATGTGGATATAGACAAAGACGGAATATGCGACCGTTCACAGCCGGCGCCGGAGAATAGAAATGACAGCATTGCAGATATTCAATTGACAGAATATGGAACTGAAGAAATTCAGGGGGTAGTAACCGGCAAAAAATCTGAGAGAATTTATCATCTTTTGCCAATTCCCCTCTTTTTAGTAATTTTGTATTTTATTACTTTTGTCTTATCAAAGAAAAAGATCATAAGTGTTGTTAACCATAGGAAAATCTGGAATATTCTGTTGGTCATTGCTTTTTTAATTTCCGGAATCTTGGGAATCTTATTAATTGTAAAAATCAATTTTAGCACAGAAATTTCTCTGCCGTTTGATATTTTGTTTTGGCATGTTGAATTTGGCATAGCAATGTTTGCAATTTCAATATTTCATATATTATGGCACTGGACCTATTTTAAAAATTTATTTAGGATCAAAAAGTAAGCAAAGATTGTTTTTTTGTAACTTTATCGTGATTGCAGAAGCACGCGTAAAATTACTGGAATTTGTGCTTGAATAGTGGTTGATTTTTTTGTAAAACTATATTAAGTTAATGCCGTTTAATCAGCTAACTAAAAAATTTAGAGAGTCAACATATGTTAAAGAAAACAAATTACCTGCGCGA
>DAOWMJ010000025.1 GCA_030643145.1 Candidatus Latescibacterota bacterium
GAGACCGGTTTTAAACTTGAGAACGCGACGGTTGCGGACCTAGGCGAAGCCAAGAGAGTGACAATTGATAAAGAGAACACAACTATTATTGAAGGAAAAGGAAAGATCTCCAAGGTTAAGGAACGGGTAAATAATATTAAGAATCAGATAGAGAATACTACATCTGATTATGATCGTGAAAAACTTCAGGAGAGATTAGCCAAGTTGGCCGGCGGAGTAGCAGTTATCCGTGTCGGAGCGGCAACCGAGATAGAAATGAAAGAGAAAAAAGCGCGGGTTGAGGATGCTCTATCCGCTACCAGGGCTGCCGTTGAAGAAGGTATTGTTCCAGGAGGCGGAGTTACTATGCTGCACGCCGCTGATGCTGTTAGAAAACTCAATCTTGATAAAGAAGAAAAGGTTGGAGCGGAAATCATTGCCAATTGTCTCAGCGAACCTGCCAGAATAATTGCTAGTAATGCCGGCAAGGAAGGGGCGGTTATCGTTGAGAGGTTAAAGAAGGAAAAGGCTAACATAGGATACAATGCCGCTACCGATAAATTTATGGATATGATAAATGCGGGTATTGTTGATCCGACTAAAGTGGCGAGATCCTCGCTCCAGAATGCCGCGAGCATCGCCGCGCTTCTTCTTACCACAGAGGTAACGATTACTGATATCCCTGAAGAGAATACGGGTTCCGGCATGCCTCCAGGAGGAGGAATGGGTGGAATGGGTGGGATGATGTAATCTGCGAAGCAAATTTAATTATTCACGAGAGGCGCCTGAGATTGTTGTCAGGCGCCTTTTTGAATTTGGCGGGTTAACTACAAACATAAAAAGATACGCGTATGTCCATGGCAAATTGCTGATTGTAGCTGAAGAAATCGATTTTGTGTCTCTATCGTCAATAATATGATAAAATTCTCTTGAAATTGTCCGTAGATATTAATATTTTATAATGGTGAACAGTTGAATTATGATGCAGTTTTCTGATCATAAATGTTGCGGGGAAGATATCCCGTACGATGAATATTGGAGGCTTTGAAGTGAATCACTACAGGGAAAAAATTTTCAGATTATCAACAATTATACTTTCATTATCGCTGGTAATTTTTACAGGATGCAGCGAAGAAAATCCTTTAGATCCTGAAAAGTATAATTTAGAGCTGATTACTCTCATTACTAATCCAATATGTCCTCAGCCTGGAGATACAACAACACTTTCCGTAAGAATAAGTGGTTATAGCTCGGGTCCCTGGCCATCTTATTTTTGGGAAGTGAATGCGGGAAGTCTGCTTGTTTCCGATGAGGCTGTTGTGGAATGGATTGCCCCGGAACAACTAGGTGATTATAGGATAAAAGCACAAAGTTCTCTCGGGGATGTGAGTGATGTCTGTAGTCTGGTTGTTTCTGTTAGAAATTATGAAGAGATTAATACTGGAGAAAGGTATAATCTCTATCCAAATTTAATAAATGGAACCCTCTTTTTTGTTTCATCTTATGGGGGTATTTACTTTGACAGTTCTGATTACATCAGCGCAAACATTATGCGCTACATTAGCCCCGGGGTAAACGAGTCTATTACAGACCTGGATTTGGGTTTCAGGGCGGGAGGAAGTTTTGGGGGAGACAATTTTGTATTTTCTGAAGATGGGCAACAAGTTGTAGCCTCTGTAATAACTTCATATAACCTTTTTTCCAAGATACCGCGTAAGAATATAGCAAAATATGAACTGTTTGGCGGTGGTGGCGAAATAGTGACGGATCAGTACGATGAGAATCAGTACGATAGATGTGACCAATATAGGTATCCTTTTCCAAATAGTGATGCGACTATGGTTGTTATGCAGGAATTTGAAATAGGTACCGCGGACGATGGAACAAAAGATTTTTTCAATATATCATTTTGGAACGAAAGTATAGGAGCTCCGGTGTCCCTTACAAACTCAATGATAAGCATACCAATAATAAGCGCTGTTGGTGACACTCTGGGGTGGAGAGATGTGTATTTTGAGAATACCAAACCTGTTTTTACTCCCGATGAGGCCTATATTATTTATTTCTGCGATAGTTCAGGTACTTTTGAACCATCTATGATCCCAATGATCGGTGGGGTGCCGGATATATCGGCTTTGATGGTTTTTGATCTATTAAGCGATTTGGGGATTAATATATCGCCGAACCAAGTTTTGCAATGGGAGCCTGATGGTGGTAACAGATTGGCTTTTATAGCGCCAGTGAATAATAAAAAAACACTTTGCTTTTTAGAGTATACCCCCGGCTCTCTTAATTCATCATCGATCAGTGTTTCAACGACTGATGTTACTGGTATTTCCGAGTTTGTCTGGTCGACCGATGGTAGCGGCAGAGGCGCTGTTATTACCGAGACAGGTATATATATAGTTGGATCGGGTGGCGAGATCCTAACAGAGGTTATGGCAAAGGAAAGGTCTACAGATATGCTTTGCGGGGTTAACTGGTCGCCTGATTGCTCGAAAATAGGGTTTCGTATGGGACGAATGGCGATAGAGTGGAATGAAGCCTTTTCAGCTTTAATGGTATATTCGCTGGATGATGACTGGGTAACTTATGTGACAAAGGGATATCCCTGGCCGAACAAGCAAGAAATCTCCGAGGAGGATGTTGATTTTAGGTGGAGAAGAGTTGTATTTGAATCTGATAACGAAGGACTTTATGGGCCAGTTACTATCGGTAAACCGGGTACTGGTGAAGGTGAAAATCCAGTATCTTTAAGCGTTAAGATAGTTCATTCCTGGAAATAAAAAAGATTAGTTTTTAATTGGAATTGGGTTTTATGCGATCATTGAGGTTGGGAAAACTCCCTCCGTATTTATTTACTGAGATTGACAGATTAAAAAAGTCCTTCCGTGAGACCGGTACTGAAATTCTCGATCTGGGTATTGGAGATCCTGACTTAGGGCCCCCTGATCAACTTGTCAGAGCATTAAAAGAGGCACTGGACTGTCCCGAATTGCATCGTTATCCATCTGATACCGGATTGCCGCATTTGAAAAAGGCTATCCTGAGATCTATCAAAAAACGATATGATATTGAACTTGAAGATGAAGAAATCCTCGTAACAATTGGAAGCAAGGAGGCAATCGGGCATTTATCCCTGGCGGTTGTTAATCCGGGGGATACAGTTTTAATACCGGATCCTGGATACCCAGTATACAATTCTTCAGCGATTTTTGCTGAAGCTGTTCCTTATACAATGCCACTCATTGAATCTAATGGGTTTTGGCCTGAATTTGGAAAGATTGGCGATGAAATATTAAGAAAGTCGAAGCTGATGTTTCTAAATTATCCGAATAATCCAACATCAGCGGTAGCGAATCGGGATAAATTCGCTGAGGCTGCGGAATATTGCAAGAAGAATAATATTATTCTTGCTAATGATGCTGCTTACTCGGATATCTCGTTTGATTATCCAGTTGATCTTCTATTTCCTGTGGCAAGAGAGACTGGTATTTCCTATTTGGAGTTTTTTTCATTTTCAAAAAGTTTTTCAATTGCTGGTTGGAGAGTTGGGTTTGCTATTGGTTCAAGAGAAGTCATTTCAGCGCTATCAAAAATAAAAACAAATATAGACTCTGGTGTATTCAGCGCTATCCAGGAAGCGATTGCAGTAATTCTTGATAGTGATTTTGAACAAATAAATCGTGAAACAATGTCTGTATATAATGAGCGTCGCAGAATTCTTTCTGCCGGGCTTGACCAGGCCGGCTTTGATTATGTTTTGCCTAAGGCAACATTTTACTTCTGGGTAAGAATTCCCGGTAATATCGGTTCGATGCAATTTTGTAAGTATTTACTGAGAGAAACAGGAATTGTCTGTACTCCAGGTATTGGATTTGGTAAATATGGGGAAGGATATTTTCGTTTATCCTTGACGGCTAACACCGGTACAATCAGGAGTGCCGGAAAAAAATTAGCGAAGATTAGCCGTGAACTGAAAAATATATGAAAGAGGTAATAGTGGAAGAAAAGGTGGTTTTGAAAGACATTGCAGTTTTTGGTTATTATGGAGTTTCTCCGATTGAAAGAAAGATCGGGCAGAAGCTTCGGATTGATGTTGAATATTATCATGATTTTAGTAAAGCAAGTATGACAGATTCTCTCGAAGATACTGTTAATTACGAGAGAGTATATACAAGAATTATGGAACTTGTTGAAAACAACAAATTTAACTTGCTTGAAACCCTTGCAGACGCGATATGTTGTGAAGTTCTGGAGAATTTCCCTGTTTTTAAAATCAGGACCGAAATTCGGAAATTAACCTTACCATTTCCAAACAATTTAGCACATGTTGCCGTTATTATCGAACGTGAAGCAAAATAACCCAGTTGACATAGTTACACTTTCCTTTGGATCAAATCATGGGGAAAGAGAGTGTACTATCCTCAGAGCTGTAGAGATTTTGGACCGTTTGGAAACGTGTAAATTGGAAAGGTTAAGTTCGTTGTATGAAACGGAGCCTGTCGGCAACGATTTTTCTAGAACATTCATAAATGCAGCCGCGGTTTTTGCGACTCGGATGGAACCTTTAAAACTTTTATCTTTCTGTAAAAAACTGGAAAAAGATTTTGGTCGAAAAGGAACAGGAGACAGACCTCTCGATATCGATATCATTCTGTATGGGGAGATTACAGTGAGAAAAATTGGGTTGACGATTCCTCATCCCAGGTTCAGGGAGCGTTCTTTTGTGATAGTGCCTATGCAGGAAATATGTCCGGAGTTTACTATAGCGCCTGACAATATAAAAGTCATTGATATAGCTGCGGATGCCTCTTTATCCCGGTGGACAAGGAAAATATCTTCCAGATCTTTAATAGATGAAAATTCAACTTTGCTAATTGGTTAGTTGTTGTTGACAGAGGGTTTAATTTTAACTACCGTGAAAGATATGAAGGATTTCAAAAAAAGATTGGTATCAGAAGGAGTTAAATATATTGCAATAGAGGGAAATATAGGGTCGGGCAAAACTACTCTCTCGCGTTTGATTGCTGAAGAAACCGGAGCCAGACTCTTTCTGGAGCAGGTGAATGATAATCCCTTTGTGGAGAAGTTCTACGATGATTTGGCAGGCTACGCTTTTCAGACCCAGATATTTTTTCTTTTAAACAGATACAGGCAGCAGGTAAAGATTGCCCAGCAGAATTTATTTACTGAGCTTCTTGTCGCGGATTATTTGTTTGAAAAGGACAAGATTTACGCGCATGTTGTTCTTGGGAATGAGGAGCTCGTGCTGTACAACAGGCTTTGTTCGTTGCTCAGCGGGAAGATTGTCTGTCCCGATTTGGTAGTATACCTTCAGACTGACACTGAAGTTCTTATGGAACGAATCAGGAATAGAGGACGAAGTTTTGAAAGAAATATTGATGAGGAATATTTAAGAAATCTGAATGAAGCATTTAATCATTTCTTTTTTCATTATAATGATACATCTCTACTTATTGTAAATACAGATCAGATTGATTTTACTACAAACAGGGAACAGCTTAATGATTTTTTCACGCAGATTTCCGAGAAGTTTGAAGGAACCAGGTATTATGTTCCATCATGGGAGAATGATTTCTGATGAGCAGGAAAATAACACATTGTATTCTTAAGAAGATGAAGAAGAAGGGCGAGAAGATTGCGGCTATTACTTCTTATAATTACCTTTCCACTAGATTGATTGATGATGTTGGTATCGACTTTATTCTGGTGGGTGATTCTCTGGGGATGGTTGAGTTGGGATATGAAAATACACTCCCGGTTACCATGGAAGAAGTTATCCATCATCTAAAAGCGGTTACCAGAGCGAAACCCAATGCTTTTGTTGTTGGAGATATGCCATTCATGTCTTATCAGGCAAGTGTAGGGGACGCAATCAGGAACGCCGGGCGTCTGGTTAAGGAGGGAGGGGCAGAAGGAGTCAAACTTGAAGGCGGGATGAGAAACGCAGACGCAATAAAAGGGATAGTAAGGGCTTCAATCCCTGTTGTTGGTCATCTGGGTCTCACACCGCAGAGTTTATTGCAGTTTGGAGGCTATAAAATTCAGGGGAAAGATTCTTTCTCTGTCAAAAGATTGCTTAAAGATGCGAAATGTTTGGAGGATGCGGGCTGTTGCTCGATAGTAATCGAAGGTGTCCCATGGGAAGTGGCCAAAGAGATAACAGAGGCGGTATCAATTCCAACGATAGGTATTGGAGCTGGAATCTATTGTGATGGTCAGATTCTCGTTATCCAGGATATGCTCGGTATATATGAAAAACCTTTGCCGAGGTTTGTAAAAATGTATGATCAAATCGGTGAAAGAATAAAGAAGGCGGTCGCGGGGTATATTAAAGAGGTAAAAGACGGGACATTCCCCGAGTTAAAGCATAGTTACTCGGTTGAAAAGAAAGAAAAGGGGAAAGGTAGAAATGAAAGTAGTCGGAACGCCCCATGAAGCTCGGAAGATAATAACCGGGTTTAGGAAAACCGGTGAAAGCATTGGGTTTGTTCCTACTATGGGTGACTTGCACCAGGGGCATTTGAGTCTTGTAAATATGGCTCTTGAGAAATGTGATAGAGTCGTTGTATCTATCTTTGTTAATCCAAAACAGTTTGGGCCAAAAGAAGATTACGACCGGTATCCTCGAAATGAAGAAAAGGATCATGCTATTCTTGAGAAGATTGGTTGTGATCTCCTCTTTGTACCAACAGTAAAGGATCTTTATTCCACATCTGATAGAACCAGGATATCGGTAAAGAAAATTGCTGAGCATCTTTGTGGTTTTTCCAGATCGGGGCATTTTGACGGGGTGGCACTCGTTGTGTCAAAACTTTTTAATATAATTACTCCTGACATGGCTTTCTTCGGACAGAAAGATGCACAGCAAGCTGTCGTTATTCAACGGATGAGCGCTGATCTGAATTTTCCGATAAGAATATTTCTTGGACCTATTGTTCGGGATGAGAATGGCTTAGCCCTTAGTTCCAGAAACAGATATCTTGATATTAGTAAAAAAAAACGTGCCGTGTCTTTGTATAAATCCTTGTCCAATGCTTTTAACATGATTACAATTGGTGAAAGAAACCCGGATAAGATATGTAAACGCACGAAGAATATTATAGAAAATGCCGGGCTCGAAGTTGAGTACGTTGAGATAGTTAATGGCAAAACAATGGAAGCTGTCGATGAAGTAAGTGGAGTTATCCTGATAGCTGTTGCAGCCAGGCTTGATGGTGTTCGTTTGATTGACAATATTGCCGCCAGGATTGAAAATGATCGTGTAGAAGAAATGCTTCTTGAATTTCCCGAGTGGAGTGGATATGAATACTGAATCACCCCTTTCAATCTTGATTCTTGCTGCTGGCCAGGGTACAAGAATGAAATCCGATTTGGCGAAAGTCCTTCATAAAATATGTGGAAAGCCGATGGTGCGCTACGTGCTTAGCGCTGTGGAGGGAGTTGATCCTGCCAGAATTGTATTAGTTGTTGGTTACCAAGCCGATTCAATAAAAAATGAATTTAAAGAAGAGAATATAGAATTTGTTTTGCAAAAGGAGAGGTTGGGAACAGGGCATGCCGTAATGCAAGCGAGAAAAGTCCTAGAAGGATTCGACGATACTGTTATGGTTTTAACTGGCGATACCCCATTTATCAACCCTGAAACTCTCAGATCATTTTTGCATTCTCACAGGTTAAATAATAATAACGCCACTGTTTTGTCCACCGTTATGGAAAACCCGGCGGGTTACGGAAGAATAGTTCGTAATGACTCCGGCCAGTTAGACAGAATTGTTGAACACAGTGACGCAGATGAGAAAGAACTTGAAATAAAGGAAATTAACAGTGGAATATTCTGTTTTGAGAGTGAGGATATTTTTCAGGCTCTTGAAAAGGTAGATAGAAGAAACGTACAGGGAGAGTATTACCTTACGGATGTGATTGGTGTTTTGAATAATGAAGGTAAAAAAACGGGCGTATTTTGTTGCGAAAACAGCATTGAAGTGATGGGGATAAATACTTTTGATCAGCTCGAAGAAGCGGAAAGGTTGATGCTGAATGGATAAGGTGTACGCACCGTGGAGGAGTGAATATTTTACTAAGCCAAAGGGTTCCGGCTGTCTTTTTTGTAATGTTCAGAACGAGAAGGAAGACGCGAGGGTAGGCATTTTAGAAAGAGGTCAACACTGGTTTATAATATTAAACACTTTTCCCTACACAAGTGGGCACATTATGGTTGTAGCGAACCGTCATATTGACACTCTGGGGGAAATCAATGAGGATGAAGGTGTGGAATTGATCCGGATGATTGCAAAAGCTGAACATGCGGTTGACAGTGTATATAACCCAGACGGGCTTAATGTCGGAGTCAACAGAGGGTCAGCGGCAGGAGCGGGTATTACCGGGCATCTTCATTTTCATATTGTCCCCAGATGGGTGGGGGACACTAATTTTATGACATCTATAGCTGAAACAAGAGTTATTTCGGAAGAGTTGAATTCAAGTTATACTAATCTTAAGTCGTTTTTTAACAAGAAATAAATTGTGTTTGATATTTAGTATCAATATTCAGTGTAATTACAGGATTGGGAAGTTTACAATTGGCTAAGAAAAAGGGAAGAAAAAAGAAGAAACCTTCCGCGTCGAGGATAGCATGGATCCTTATTATTTTGTTGATGGGATTATCTATCAGCATAAAGTGGCTGGGTATTGGAAGGTATTTCAGCCCTCGCGAAATCCCCTTTCAGATGGAGGTTCTGAACGGGACGGGGGAGGATGATCTGGCAAGAAAAACAACTCGTCGGCTACGAAGAATGGGGATTGATGTTTTAATAGAGGGGAATGCAGAAAAATATGATTATGAACAATCCCTTTTAATCGATAGAAAGGGTAACAGAGAGCTTATGGTGACTCTGGCGAGGCGTCTTGGGTGCGAAAGAGTCTTGCAGCAAATACAGGAAAATCCCAAAGTCGATGTAACTTTTATTATCGGCAACGACAATAATGAACTGAAAATAGGATTAATAGAATGTAAATGATTTAATGTAAATCTAAAACGTGAAGTGTTAGACAATGTAAATGTGATTTAAGTGAAGGAGCCGCAGATGCCCATTAAAAGGCGTATTGGTTTGGTTGCACTCGTTTTTTTCCTGGGTGTCATTCTTGGAAGTGTTGTCGGAGAAGTCATTGGAATTTTGTTGCCTGATGGAAGTGTAATTAAACAGCTTTTTGTTTCGGGAAGCGAGTTTCATGTTGGTCCTGTTTTTTGTAATATGATTGTGTTTACATTTACAATTGGGTTTTCATTGAAGGTTAATCTGATAAGTGTACTTGGAATTATTGTCGTGGCGTTTTTGTTAAGGTTTTATTGTTAGAAGGTAAGATTATGTTTTGCAATATTCTGCTAGCGGTTGTTTCGATGAAGTTCCTTTTCATAGGCCCTTTGGGATGGTCCGAACTTGTACTTATATTAGTTATTGCGTTGATAATTTTCGGACCTAAGAGGCTTCCAAATGTTGCCGAGGCAATAGGAAAATCTTTGCAGAAATTCAAAAAGGCTTCAAAGGATGTCAGGGATGAGATAGAATCAGCCTCAGACGAGATCGTTGAGGATGATAAAAAGCAAGGATAGTCCGCTTTGGCCGGAAATAGTAGAATCCCGTATCTCAGAGTGTTAATTGAGGATTCTGGTTCTTAAATCCACGATCCTGGCATTCTTTCTGGTCTCAGAGTACCACTCGGAAAAGGCTTGTCTTGATTTACGGATGTGTAGTTCATTAGTAATTCTTTCCCTATTTTCTGAAAAATCAGACATATCCGGTTGAGTTTTTTGTGTAACTATGATGAGATAAAAAGCGGAATTCCCTTTTACAGGTTTGCTTAAAGTGTTCAATGGCAGCAAATGACATGCCTTTGTGAATATGGAGTTGGAAGTAAACCCGGCTGGTGGGTTGCTTAATTTGAAAAGAGCGGTTTCTGTTATCTCCAGATTGTTTTTTTCAGCTGTTGACTCCAAACTGTTCTCAAGGGCATTCTTTCGCAGCTTGAGGACTTTTTCAAATCCATTTTTCTCACTTATTTCCTCTTTTATTCTTTTGGCAAGTTGATCTTTAATTTGTTCAAATGACTTCTTTTTCTCGGGAATTATGTCCACGATTTTTAAGAAATAGACAGAAGTTTCAGACTGAATTGCTGAACTTACAGTACCTACATTGTGATTAAAAGCAAAATCAGACAAGTTTGGAAGGTAGCCCATACCTTCAATAAAACCATTCTTTGTGAATGGAGGAATCTCCTTTGTGGAAAGTCCCATTGCTTCCGCGCCGGCCTGAAAGTCTGTGGATTTAAGTTTCTCGATAACATTCTTAATGAGGGTTGAAAGAGAATCCTGAGTTTCGTAACCTGGAGTTACCTCCATAAGTATATCTCTGACGTGAATATTTTCTTCTCCATTTACAATTTTCTTTTCTTCTATTTTTATCAAGTGATAACCAGATTCAGTTCTAATAGGATCGCTGATTTCACCTTGCTTTAATAGAAAAGCGGCTTTTTCAAATTCAGGACTCTTTTGCCCTTTACTTATGAACCCGAGGTCGCCTCCATTAATCGCCGTTGTTTTATCTTCAGAATAATTTCTGGCGGATTCAGCAAAATCGGCACCTTCCAATATTTCAGATTTTATTTCCGCCATGCTTTTTCTGACCTCTTTGAAGTCACGATCAGTCGGTTCCCATTTGATCTCAATAACGCTGATTTTACGTTTTTCAGTTTCAAAAAAGTCCTCTGAGATGTCTTTATACTTCTCTTCCAACTCATTTTCGGTTGGTTCGTATGATGACATTTCTTCGAAGGGTATTGAAATGTATTTTGCTTTAACTTCAACCGTTTCTTTTTTGTATTGTTCCAGAATTTCTCTTTCGGAAACACTTGCCTTTGCTGAAATCAGAGATTCAAGTTTGAATCTCGGTAGTGTGGCGCGTCCCCACATTTCAAGGTCGGTCCAATCCCTTGAAGGGTCAGAAAGTGCTTTCAGATATTCCTGGTAGTTAAAGTTACCCTCTTCATCAGTAAAAATTTCTTGAAGCGAAGGATGTGGATTATTACGAAGAAAACTCACAAGTTCTTTATCCGTTACGGTGATGTCTAGTTCTTCTATACCTTGCTGGAACAGGAAACTCTGAATTGTCATTTCCCAGGCCTGGTTGTTCAACATGTATTTTTCAGGGGCGCTTGGATTATAATCTTTTCCACGCTGCTTTTCCAATTGATCGTATAATTGGGATAGGTTACGGGAATAAATGATTCTATCTATATCTACGCCATTTACTGTGCCTACAATATTGGATTCTACGTCTGGATGATTGGAATCGCCAGTTTTCATGTTCATTCCCCAGGCGGCGAAAATAGTAACAATAAAAGCAACAATAACTATCCACAAAATATTTTTGGTTTTTTCTCTTAGAATTTTAAGCATATACCCTTATCCTTTTTAAAATAACAAAGCATTCTAGCTCATAACGTAACGTTGATTTGTTGCGACACCACAATGAAAACTGAAGTTTAAGAACATCAGCTGCGGTTCAATTGGTATTGCTTATGGAAATTAGCATATAATGTCCAGTTGCGCAAACTTTTTCAGAGTTGTTGACAATAGAATAGAAGGGGTGTTAATTTGATTCTGGAATGAGAACAAGAATTATCATACTGGCAGTTGTATCCATTTTATCAGCATCAGTCAAAGCGAAAGATATATATCTGTGGCCTATGGTAGGCAACAGACAAATAAGTTCTACTTTCGGGGAGTATAGAAAAGGGCATTATCATGCCGGGATCGATATTCGTTGCTTTGGCCGGGTTGGTCTTCCATGTTTTGCGATCAGCGGCGGGTATGTTAAAAGGATCAAGGTTCGGCCGGCAGGTTACGGCAAAGCTCTTTATTTGGAACTCGATAACGGTGTAACAGCCGTATATGCTCACCTCCATAGTTTTGGTGCAGCTATCGATTCTATGGTATATAATAAAATGATTGAATCCAGAAAGAACTGGTGTGACCTATTTCTGGAAGATGAAAAGTTTAGATTTGAAATAGGTGATACAGTGGCTTTTACGGGCAGATCGGGTAGTAAATCGCCTCACCTCCATTTTGAGTTGCGAAACAATGTTGGAAGCCCAATAAACCCTCTTCTTGATATATTTGAAATAGATGATGAAATGCCGCCTCTTATTTCAGCGCTGGAAGTTGTTCCTCTCGGATATGGCAGTAAAATTAACGGATATTATTCACCGAAAGTTCTCTCTTTCAAAATCAGGGAGAAAAATTCATATGAAATCACGGATACTCTTCAGCTTGATGGTGTATTTGGGTTTGGGTTATCAACATGGGATGAGCAGAGTATCGGGGGTTATAAAATGGGCCCGTTTTCTATTGAGTTGTCGGTTGACGGCCGTGTTTTATACTGTATCGAAAACAGGATTTTTTCGTATGGCCAGAGTGGCGAAATTGCTTTTGAGTATGACAGATATGGAAAATCATGGACGCAGAGATTTAATCTTCTCTTCAGAAAGATGGGTAATTCCCGGTCTGATCGGAATGGAACGGGTGTTATTTGCGCTGACAGCAGTATGAGTGATTGTGTTTTTCTGGAAAAGGGTTTACACACGGGCGAATTGTTTGTCAGGGACTCTTTCGGGAATGAGGCAAAGGGGAAGTTTTATTTTATCCTGAATGACTATCCTTATATTCATACGGCAAAAAGACTTGAAAATGCTTTTGAGGTAATAGTTTCTTCCATTGACCCGGATGGGGGAAGGGTAAATGAAGAATTATTTGAATCGTTTAATAACGGGGCAAGTTGGGAAAATGTTCCGCTTCGATATATTGGTAAGTACACGAATGGAAAAGTATCTCCGGTAAGTAACGCTGTTTATAAATATGTTGTGGTTGATGAAGATGGGGCTTCGGTTAGTGAATGCTTTGCCTCTCCTGAAGCGAAGAGTGCTGAGGATATGGTTTTTTGTGAATGTCAGGTAAGGCGTATTGCTGGAGCAGTAGCTCTTGAAATAAAAACTGATAAAATTTTGGCATCCCTTCCCAGAGTTGAAATTATAAATCATAACGGACCATTGAGGATTAAGGCAGAACAGCTTGGAGAAAAATTATATCTTGCCCCTTTTGAATATGGAACGATCAATAATGGAGAAAATCTTTTCCATGTTTGGGGAAGAGATTATAGGGGATATGAATTTAATAAATATTATGTAGCCAGAGTTGTCCTTTTAGAATCGGGACGCGAGGGGGTTTTCAGAATATCGAACAGTTTGAAAATAAATCTTAAATCGTCCTCAGTAAAGGGAAAGGTCCCTTGTATTATCAACTCCGTGTCTTTATCAGCGTGCGACAATACTGAAATGAGTATGATTTCAACCCCGTTTAATCTGGATTTTGCGGAGGATTGCTTCTTTAAACCGATCAAGATGTCTGGTTGCCGTGAAGATAATGCAGGGCTTTTCCGATTTGACGCTGATGATTCACTGTGGAAATGTATTGGGGTTCCTGAGATGGAGGGGGGAAGTGTAGCTATTGATAAAAGCGGCACTTATGCATATTTTAGGGACGGGCTTCCACCGAAAATTGGGGACATTAAAAAGGCCCGAAACTTTTCAGGCAGCGGGTTTTTTAGGAAGTATATTTATTATCTTACGATTGAGGATAAGGGAAGTGGAATTGATCCATATTCATCAAGGGTGTTTTGGAATGGAAAATGGACGGTTAGTCAGTGGGATCAAATTCGCGATAAACTCTATATCCCTGTTCCAACATTCCGCCAGGAAAAAGTAGTTTCTCTTCGAGTGGAGATAGGTGACCGAGTTGGAAATGTTGCCGTTAAGGATTTCGGATTTGTTTTGGAATAATTTATGGGGTTTGAGGAGCCATACGGATGGATAATGCCAATTTTCTTCATCTTCACAACCATTCTGAATACAGTCTTCTCGATGGAGCATTTAGAATCAAAGATCTAGTTGCCAGTGCCGTGAAAATGAGTATGTCAGCTGTAGCGCTTACCGATCACGGAAATATGTTCGGTGCCATACAATTTTACAGGGAAGCTTTGAAGGCGGGGGTAAAGCCAATCCTGGGGATGGAAACATATCTAGC
>DAOWMJ010000172.1 GCA_030643145.1 Candidatus Latescibacterota bacterium
AAATTCCAATCCATAATCATGAATAAGGTTAAACCCCGATCTTACCAAATGAAGTTCCCTCAGGCTCGGTCCCAGAGAATAACCGGTTGAAAAGGCATACAGAATATATGGATAAGACCATAGGTTAAGAGTTAACCCGCCCCTCAGTTTTTCTCCAGTCGAGAGATTGGCAATATTTTTAATTTCTACACTCCTCAGGAAAATAATCTCTCTATAAATCCACGGAGACACAATTACAATAACGATCATTACCGCAAGGAGCCCGTAACGAAGATGATCTCCCTTTACCCTGCCGGCCACAACCATATATGCCAAAAACCCCGCACATAAAAAAGCGGCGGAAAAATGAGCTAAACATGTCAGCCCCAAAACTAATCCCAGAGTCAGACCGGATTTAACATCTGGTTTCAGATTAAACTTGCGGAATGCCAAAAGAGAAAATATCACAAAAAGATTTAACATCGAGTAAAAGCGAAGTTCCTGCGAGTAATATAAATTGAATGGACTGATCGCAAGAAAGAGGGCTCCCGTCAAGGCAGTTCTCTCATCAGTGATCTTTTTTAACCACTTGTGCAAGAACCACACTGAAAGACCACCCGCCAGAACGCTTGGAGTCCTCAGCCAAAATTCAGAAGAAGAGACGATACTCCAAAAATGAAGTATCATAGAATATAATGGTCCGTGCACATCCCAAAGAAATTTACGGAAGTATGATACCCCCGACTGAGGAGAGCTATACATATCGATTGTTAAAATCTCATCAGCCCAAAATGATTGCCTGCCGAGCCGCCAAAATCTGATAATCAGTCCGAAGGCAACAATCAGCCACTTTAACGTATCGGTTCTTTTTTTCACACCTATCATCATCGCTTATTTATACTTTAATGTGTATGTTTTTTCCAGTTGAAAAACTCTTGACGGGATTAACTGCTCAGCAAAGCGAACAGGCAAAGGACCACTATTACGATTAAGTAGAAAACCATCCTCCCTTTCGGAATGGGTGGTTTCGCTACTTTATAAGTCACCTCTTTATCCCTTTTCTTTGAAACAGCATTTATAGGAGTCGTACAGAAAGAACAGAACTTCTCACCATCTTTTATAGGAAATCCGCATTTAAAACATACCTTTTCTAAAGAAATCTTATCAGCCCCCTCATCAACCTGCGAATTCTTCATCTCTACTTTTCTTATCTTCCCTTCCCCTCCCGATTCCTCAATAATTGAAAGAAGTTTTTTAGCTTTCTTTTTACCAAAACCTTCCCATACAATTGCAGGTGTGTTATTTATCCAGGAGTTAGCTCTCGTAACGGGGAGTTTCGCAATAAGGGAGAATTTTATAGCAAATGCGGCTTTTTTTTCAATTTTGCTATTTACCCCTATTAATATAACTTCATACTTACTCTTTCTATCTTCATGCTCGATATCCCCGTCGAGCAAACCATCGTAGAGGTTTGATTGAATATCTGAAAACATAATTATCCCTTCAATTTATTAGATAGAATGCATAATATATGCCATTAGAAATGCCGCTTCGAGATTGCTTATCATCAAAGGGAAAAATCTCAGCTGTTTTAAGGGGCTGATGTTGTCCCGCATTCAGCCTCAGCCCTCCGTCCTTCTATCCCACTTAAATCAACAGCTGAAACTACAAAACAAAATTCCATATTTGCAGCCAGTTTATCGAATGTACATCCCTTTGAGGTATTATATTCAGCCACAGTGAGAGTATCTACAGGATAAATGTTTCCGCCATATTGATAGGGATCTACTACATACACAAAGAACTCTTTCGCTAAAGCTATATTTTCCGGTGAATAATCCCAACTTAACGTGAGGCTGTAACTGCCGGATGTAATTTCAAAATTTCCCGGAGCCGGAAGAGCCTCGTATTCAAAAGAAGTCGGCGAAGTTCCATGTTCATCCGAACAGCCGCCGAGGAAAAATAGAATTATTACAACGTAGAATGAGATCCGTCTAAGCATATCGGCCCCTTTATTAGAATTTGAAAGATTTTGTGATTAAAAATTCGTTTTTATTAATTTCCATAGAAATGGGAACCTCTTCAGCATCAGATCCCCATATCATATCAATCAGACTTATTGCCCAGATTCCTATAGCGGCTCCGGCCAACACTTTTCTGTAACTATCCATTTTGTCCGCATCTTTCCATTTATCCTTCATTTGTTTACTATAATATTCCAAGTCCCCTATATAAGTAGCGTTCTTAAAAAGTTGACTCGAGTACTCTAACGCTTCAACATCCCTGTCGTACTGTATGTTGGCAATAACAAGTCCCGTCAGGGCGATCAGTTCTGTCCCCATAAAAAGGGTTCCCCTGCCGTAACGTCCCGTTTTCATCTGTCCCCACCCCGGAAAAAGAGTTGAATAAACAACCCCATCCACTGGGGCGCTACACACCGCTGAACTGAAAAATAGTATTGTCAAAAGTATAACAGTTACAAGACGCATTTTTATCCTTCCTGTCTTCAGAGTTAATTCTCTTTCAATTACTTCTACGAAACTTTATCATCCATTGTTACATAAAAACAAGAGCTTTCCCATCTAACATAATTTTGCTTTACATCTCAACATAACCTTGAAAGTTTTCATGGAAATTATTACCTTATCTATTGTCTGCTGTCTAATTGATTCTTTAACTTCGAGGACAAATTGATAAGGGTTAATAAATTATCAAAGCTCTATGGATATACCACCGCTGTCAGTGATTTGAGCTTTAATATAGAAAAGGGTGAAATCCTAGGGTTTCTTGGCCCTAATGGAGCTGGAAAAACAACTACGATGAGAATGCTGACCTGTTATCTTCCGCCAACATCGGGAAGTGCAGAAATATTTGGTTTTGATATCCTTCGTGATTCCATGGAAGTACGACGTTTGATCGGTTATTTACCTGAAAAGGCCCCTTCTTATCATGAACTTAATGTCCGCGATTATCTCGAATTCTCTGCAGCAATGAAGGGAATACCCAAGAATAAAATCAAGAGGGCCATTGATTATGCGATAGAGAAATGCGGCCTCGCGAAAGAATTTAAACGGACGATCGGCAACCTTTCAAAGGGCTACCAGCAGCGAGTGGGTATCGCTCAGGCAATAATCAATAATCCCGAGTTTCTTATTCTGGATGAACCCACAATAGGCCTGGATCCAAAACAAGTTCTTGATATAAGAGAATTGATAAAATCGATCGGCGCAGAAAGAACGGTCCTCTTAAGCAGCCATATCCTTCCCGAGGTAAGTCAAGTATGCGACAGAATAATCATTATAAACAATGGGAAGCTAATCGCTGTCGATTCACCCGAAAATCTCAGGCAGAAACTTAAAAAATCGGCATTAATAGTAATTAAAATTAGAAAACAAGCCGGATCTCCGGATATTGTCAACCTTCTTTCCAAAATTGAAGGAGTATCGGATATCCGTGAAACGACAAGTTCTGACAGCACAATAAAGCTAACAGTTAAATCCAAACCTGAACTGGATCTTCGAGAAAAAATCGCTTCTAAAATCGTCGGAAATGGATTTGGCCTCCTCGAAATTTACAATGAGGAATTGACTCTCGAAGAAATATTCATGCAACTTGTTACAATGGAAAACTAAATGCGAAAAATAATTGCAATTTATAAGCGTGAAATGAAATATTATTTTCAATCGATTGCCGCTTACGTTTCGATTTCTGTTTTCCTCGCGGTCTCAGGGTATTTCTTTTCCAGCATCTTCAAATATTACAATTTTCTTTCTCTTGAAGTCAGAAGAACAGCGAGCGTAACTCCACAACTGAATCTCATCGACGGAATTATGAGGCCTCTTCTCGGAAATATAAGCATTCTGATTCTTTTTATCCTGCCCATACTGACCATGAGACTCTTCTCCGAAGAGAAGAAACAGGGCACTTTCGAGCTGCTCATGACCTATCCAGTCAGTGAAAGTGCCATAATCGCGGGTAAATATCTTTCCGCTCTGACAATATTTACTATTATGCTGGCAGGGACACTCCTCTACCCTCTTTTACTTATGATTTATACCGAACCGGAACTCATGCCGATTGCCTCTGGATATCTTGGCCTTTTTCTGATGGGATCTTCTTTTATAGCTATGGGATTATTTTTCTCATCTCTGTCTGAAAATCAGCTTGTAGCAGGGGTATTAACCATGGGAACCGCGCTGCTGTTCCTTTTGATAGGCTGGCTCGCGCCCATTATAGACCCCAGATTATTTAATTTTATCTCGCAATTTTCGATTCTCTTCCATTTTGAATCATTCGCCAAGGGGATAATTGATTCCAAAGACATCTCCTATTATATATTGCTTACTTCATTCTTTCTATTTATGAGCAAAAAATCTCTTGATTCAACCAGGTACAAAACATGAAAAAACATTTAAAAGCACTCCAAATTCTATCTCTTATACTGATTGCCGCCAGCGTAACGCTCTATAGTATATTCGCGAGAAATGATGCCATCATCATAATAGGTTTCCTAACCGGTTTAATTATTTTTGTTTCCTGTTCATTCTTTACCTACCATCTTACATTAGAAGAAGGCCGGAGACGCGCCGCGCGCTCAAAAATAACTATCACCCTGTCGGTAATACTAGTTACTTTGATTATTGTTTTATTCCAAACCATTTCAGCTCGTCATAATATCAAATATGACACAACAGCGAACAAGAGATTCTCTCTTTCCCCACAAACCGAGAAGATACTGAGCAATATGGACAAAAAAATCAAAATCACATGCTTCTTCAAGGATACCAGCAAAGAAAAATCCCCCGCTGAAGATCTACTCGCGGAATATG
>DAOWMJ010000105.1 GCA_030643145.1 Candidatus Latescibacterota bacterium
TCAATTCCCCACAGCATGTGCTCGATAAGATAGGGACCTTCACTGCGTGGTTCCCGGGGAAGAGCACCAAGCGCCGCAGTGAGTTCCCCTGTAATCTGGAAGCCGTCCTCGACCGAATCATTGTCTGTGTCGGAAAGGAGAGGATCGGTTGACAGGAGGGGTTCTTCGTTGTTTTCAAGACGATCTGAATCCGCATCCTCATAGACGTATCCGTCGATTATGTGGGATAGATCGTATGGAAAGAGAATATCCTTTACTATCGCAATATCGACCCTCCCGTCGTGTATGCTGCCGTCGTAGGCCAGGCCGCCGTGTTCGAGGTAGTGAAGCCCGATGTAGGGGATATCGACTTCCAGATTTCTCAACGGATTGATTATACGGATAAAGCCCATGTCTATCCACTCACCACAGACAGCACACTGCTCGACGCCATCCATCTGCCACTCTTCGGCATAGGGACCGTCCGGTATCGGTGTTCGGGGAAGGGCGCCAATGAGCGCATAGAGTATGAGGCTCTCATCGATACCATCCACTATTCCGTTGGCGTCTGTGTCGTTCATCGACGGGCATCTACCAAGCAGAATCTCTTCGATGTATGACAGTCCATCTCCGTCCTGATCGTCCGGTGAACCGAGTACATGAGGATCAATATCCAGTGTTCCCGCGAATCCCGGAAGGAAGGCGAAAGCCGCAATAGAAGCCGCCCAGGGAAGCGCCCGGTGAAATGCGTGATACCATCTGTTTTTCTGATTTAACTCGATCCATTCCAGCATTTTCCTTTCCGGTTCTACCCCTCCAAAAGAATGAACGCACTCACGGTAAATGCCCCGGTACTCGCGCAGAAGGGACCGGGTACCCTGACAGCCGGGACAGGCCCAGTGGAAAAGAATACGCTGATCGCCCTGATCGAGCCCGTTCGGCACGTACGGTTTCCTGATGAATTGCTCAACGCAGCATGAAGGATATCCAAAAAACCACCCCTCGAGCTTTGCCGCGGAAGGTGTCGCCTTAAGTCGTTTTCCGTCGAATTTTGAACGATAAGTTTCAACGTACCGTGAATTCATAGAGAATACAGAGCGAGGTACGCTCTTCCCCAGGAGGGTGTATCTCCTGACAGGTTCGACTTTAAGTCCGAGACGGTTCAAGATGGAAATCTGAGCTGGTGAGAGTTTTCCCTCCCAGCGGCTGAGCGGCTTCAGGTGATATCGTGTGAGCAAAGCAAGATAAGCGAGTTCAAACGGGAGCTGTTTGATATCCATTGTGTTGCCCATGTTCCTCCTCCTCGAATTCAGAATCCTTATATCATCCCCTGAGCAGGTCATGAGGCACAGATGAAATCAGAACCTGCCCGGCTTATATTTATGATATACAGGTTATATTAGCAGCCCATATTTTTACTTACACTATAGATATAATAATAATTCGGGCGGTGTCAATACGTCAGCTTATCCTGGAACAGGGTGTTTAGCCGCCTAGAGTCACTATAGAAAGAATTGGAACATACCGTAGATATAATGTATAAATAGAAAAGAAGATTAGATAAACATCCCTTGCTGATAACAAGCTGCAGGCGTGAGCTGAAGAAAGGACAAATTATGAAAACGGGTAAATGGACTATTATAACAATAGCTGCGTTCCTGATCCTCGCGGGGTGTTCAGGGGATTCCGTTAAACAGCATACAATTGAGCAGTTCATGGATATTGAACATGTTTCCGGAGGGGCATTCTCGGCGGATGAGACCAAACTTCTGGTTACAAGCGATAGAACAGGGATACACAATGCTTTTTCGATAGCCGTCAAGAGAGGCAAGGTGAAACAGCTCACAAAATCGGAAAAAAATTCGGTTTTCGCCCTTTCTTATTTCCCGGCGGATGACCGCTTTTTATATTTGAGCGACAAGGGGGGCAATGAAATATATCATATATATTTGCGGAAGAGAGATGGGAAGATCAAAGATTTGACCCCCTGGGAAAATGCCAGATCTGTTTTTTACGGTTGGAGTTATAACGAGAAAAACATTATTTTTGGTTCGAACAAACGCGATGAAAGATTTATGGATGTCTATCTTATGGATACCGAATCATTCGAACCGAAGATGATCTATCTCAATGACGCAGGGTATGATTTTGGATCTATTTCAAATGATATGAGGTATATGGCCTTTTCAAAATCTAAAACGAACAGCGATTCGGACATTTACCTGTATGACAGAGAAACAGAAAAGGTGAATCTTGTTACCGGTCACAAGGGAGAAGCGACAAACCGCCCGGCCGATTTTGATACTGATTCAAAGAAGCTATATTTTCTGACAAACAAGGGCAGGGAATTTACATATCTGAAGAGTTATGACGTTACGAGCGGCGGGATGGAAGTTGTCGAAAAGGCGGACTGGGATATTACTTATTCATATTTTTCCAGGGAGGGGCGGTATCGTGTAACAGGGATAAACCGCGACGCGAGAACAAAAATAAAGGTTTACGACAGGGAAAAAGGAGAACTGGTAAAATTGCCGGATCTCCCCGGGGGAGTTATTACTTCGGTCTGCATTTCAAAAAGCGAAAGGCTTATGAAATTCTATGTGAATGGATCAAGATCCCCGAACAATCTGTATATATATAATTTTAAGTCAGGGGAATATAGGAAGCTGACAGACACTATGAACCCTGAAATAGACAGGGACGACCTCGTTAAAGCTACAGTGATACGGTATGATTCATTCGATGGGGAAGCGATCCCCGCGATATTCTACAGGCCGAAAACAGCCGACAAGGGGGCGCCGGTCCCCGCGTTGATTTGGGTTCATGGAGGCCCCGGTGGGCAGGCGAGGGTCGGGTATTATTCTCTTATACAGTATCTTGTAAATCATGGGTATGCTGTTCTGGCCGTTAATAACAGGGGGAGTTCGGGATATGGGAAGAGATTTTTCAAGCTGGATGACAGGAAGCATGGCGAGGATGACTTGCGCGATTGTATTGAAGGAAAGAAGTTTTTAATCGGGACTGGGGTTGTTGATAAGGATAAAATAGGGATAATAGGTGGAAGTTACGGTGGATATATGGTTCTCGCGGCTCTCGCTTTTGAACCTGAAGAGTTCGCGCTCGGAGTCGATATTTTTGGGGTATCCAATTGGCTTCGCACTCTGAAGAATATCCCCTCCTGGTGGGAAGCTCACAGGGAAGCCCTCTATAAGGAAATGGGAAATCCAGAGAAGGATGAAGAATATCTAAAGAAGATCTCCCCTCTATTTCACGCTGAAAATATAACAAAACCCCTTATGGTTCTCCAGGGAGCAAATGATCCGAGGGTTCTTAAGGTAGAGTCGGATGAAATAGTCAAGGAGGCAAGGGAAAATGGGGTAGATGTTAAATATCTGGTTTTTGATGATGAGGGGCATGGGTTTAGAAAGAAAAAGAACAGAATAGAGGGTTATGGAGCGATCCTTAAATTTCTGGACAGACACATGAAAGAAAAAGCCGGAAGAGAAAAGAGTTAGGGTGAATTTAATAAACCGGATCTGTTAAGGATGGATAAAATGGATGACAAACAACTTTTGGAAAAGTTTGAACGAGCTTACGGGAAACTCAGAAAGGAAATCGGCCGGATAATCATCGGCCAGGATGAAGTGATTTCGCAGCTGCTGACAGCGTTGTTCTCGGGCGGACATTGTCTGTTGGTCGGGGTCCCGGGACTTGCAAAGACACTTCTGGTCTCAACGGTCGCGAAGAGTCTTAATTTGAAGTTTTCCAGAGTTCAATTCACGCCTGATCTGATGCCGGGAGATATCCTGGGCACGGAGGTTCTCGAAGAAGACAAAACAACCGGAAACAGAGTATTTAGATTTTTAAAAGGGCCGGTTTTCACCAATATTATGCTCGCCGACGAAATAAACAGAACCCCACCAAAAACTCAAGCGGCGCTTCTCCAGGCTATGCAGGAACTGGAAGTAACGATTGGGGGAAAGACGCACAAGCTCAAATTGCCCTTCTTTGTGCTCGCCACACAGAACCCGATAGAGCTGGAGGGGACTTATCCTCTGCCGGAAGCTCAGCTGGACCGGTTTATGTTTGATATAAGGGTTGATTATCCTTCAGAAGCGCAGGAACTTGAGATAATTGACACAACAACATCGAGAGATATGGAAGAACCGGACCATGTTCTAAACGCGGAAGAAATAATGGAGATCAGAGGACTTATAAGGAAAGTGCCAGTTTCCAGAGATGTTCTGGGGTTTGCCGTGAGATTAATCAGAATCAGCCGCGAGAAAGATATTGATGAGGTCGGACAGTATCTTTCCTGGGGGGCGGGCCCGAGAGCGGGACAATATCTTGTTCTGGCCGCGAAAACCAGGGCCGTAATGATGGGAAGGACAACACCTGAAATACTCGATATTAGGGCTGTAGCTCATCCCGTACTGCGCCACAGGCTGGTGACGAATTTCCACGCGGAGGCGGACGGCGTAACAACCGACGAGATTATTGACAGGCTTCTTGAAGCAGCGGCGGAATAAAAAAAGAGCCGGAGAAGCTTATTAAAGGAAATAATGACAGCTGAAAAACCGGAAGCGGTCAGATTTCTTCAGCCGGAAATTGTAAGCAGATTTGGCAATATGGCTATAAGAGCGAGGCTTATTGTCGAGGGGTTTATAGCGGGGATGCATAGAAGCCCGTACCATGGATTCAGCGCGGAATTCGCTGAATACAGACGACACAATCCGGGTGAATCAACGAAAAACATAGATTGGAAATTGTACGCGAAGACAGATCGTTATTATCTTAAGGTTTTTGAAGACGAAACTAATCTGAGAGCTTCTATTGTACTCGACAGAAGCGCGTCGATGGCTTTTTCCAGCGTTGGGATGACGAAACTGACCTACGCCTCTTTTCTCGCGGCCGCCCTCGCTTATTTAATGATTCAACAGAGAGACGCTGTTGGACTCGCTATTTTTGATAACAAAATCAACACCTTAACGCCGCATAGATCTGTAAAAAAGCATCTGCACCTTTTGCTGAAGGAACTTGAGAATATCACTCCGGGCAGTAAAACGGGGATAGGAAATTCATTGAGCAGTGTGGCGGAGAGGATCAAGCGCCGGGGGCTTGTTATAGTGATGAGCGATCTTATGGACGAACCCGAGAGTGTTCTGGCCAGCCTGAAGCGCTTACGGCACAGGGGGCACGAGACAATAGTTTTCCATATTCTTGATCCGATGGAACTGAAACTGAATTATTCTAAAGAGGTTAAATTTGTAGATATGGAAACCGGGAAGACACTGCGCGCGCAGCCGTGGTTTCTGGAAGCTGAATACAACAAAAGGATAGAGGCCTGGATAAATTGGCTCGAGGTAAGTTGCAGGGACAGCGGAATTGACTATAATCTGCTTTCAGTTGAAACCCCGTTTGATAAAGCGCTTGTTTCATACTTGAACAAAAGATCCAAAATGAGTTAACGAAAACTCGGATGAAATAGTCAAAGAGGCAAGGGAAAATGGGGTAAATGAATTTCTTCGTGGGGTGTTTGTGACACGAGGTGAAAGAATTTGACATGACTTTTTTAAACCCTCTTTTTTTATTTTCACTGCTGGCCGTAGTTTTGCCGCTTATTGTTCATATTTTCAGCAGAAGGCGTGTCCCCGAAGTTAGTTTCAGCACTCTGCGTTTTCTCGAAGGCTCACAACGGCGAAGTATGCGCAGCGTGAAACTGAGAAGGCTCCTGCTCCTGATTCTTAGAATGATTGTTGTAGCGCTTGTAGCTCTCGCGTTTTCCCGTCCGGTTATAAAAGGGAAAGTTGCTTCTCTTTTTCCGGGGGCAACCCCCGTGGCGACATGTATTCTTATTGACAGGAGTTACAGTATGGGAATTGAAACAGAGGATGGCCCCCTTTTTAAGAGGGCGCTCGAGACGGCGGAAAAAATTGTAGGGAACGCCAGAGATGAGGATATGATAATAATTTCTACAATGGATGAAGTAACACGGAAGATCTATGAAGGTGAAGGGAAAGGAAGGTTTATTGCCGGGGAGGCTCTCGGCAAAATCGGCGTTTCATGGAAGACAACCTATTTAAGACAGGGGGTTGAGGAGGCGGGAAAGATGTTGGCTAAAACCGGATATGAAGCGCGGGAATTGTATGTGATTTCTGATTTTCAGAAATCATCACTCGGGAAGAAGAGTGATTCAGGGAGAATGAAGCAGGGAAGAAAAGAGTCGTTTGACAAGAATGGAAAGAGAAGAACTTTTATTATTCCAGTTCAGGCTGAGCCGGGGGGAAATGTTGCAGTGGAGGATGTATTGTGTCCTACGGTTGTTATACACAGAGGAGAGGTTATTGAGCTGGAAATTGTTTTACGAAATACGGCAAAGGAGAGAGAAGCTGTATTTCGAATGAGCGTGTTCCTTGATGAAGAAAGAATAATCAACAGGGAGATAACATTGATGCCCGGCGAGAAAAGAAATGAAAAAACCGCGTTTTCAGTGAGTGATACTGGGTGGGTAAGAGGGGAAGTGAGATTGAGCGGGGATAGACTGGCGTTTGACGACAGGAGATTTTTTGTCTTGAACGCGTCAGAAAAAATAAAGGTTTTGCTTGCGGGAGGGGGCGATCGGTTCTATTTAAAACAGGCCGTGAGCCCCGAAGGTTCAAAAGGGGATATGCAATTGTACAAACCCGGTTTGACAGGTATAACAAGCGACGCTGTAGATAACGCGGATGTGATAGTTCTTTGTCCCGGCAGGGCATTGTGGGAGGAAGATATTGAAATAATTAAAGGGTTTATAGAAAATGGCGGAGGCGCTTTGATTTTTGTTCGGCCGGAGCATAAAAAGGCCGTTCAGGA
>DAOWMJ010000252.1 GCA_030643145.1 Candidatus Latescibacterota bacterium
GATGGCATCAAAGCTCTTACTTTCAAGATTCGAAATTCTGCCGGGACAAACGAAATTGGAACTGGAACTCTTTTAGATAATAATCAGAAGACATTTATTTTTGATTCAATCCCTACCGGTTTTCTCGTTGACGGCGATAATCAGCTGGTAATAGAAGGGGATAAGCGATATAGCTGTATGGTGAATGATTTTTCCGTTGAATATTCAGCCGCCTATATAACCCGTGACAATATGATTGAATTCAGCCTTGAAGGAACCGGAGGAACAAAGTCTGTTGAAATTGAGGGGTTTGATTCTCCAGCCGGTTATCTTATCGATATTACCGATGAAGCAAACTATCTATTCGATACTCTGCAAACGGACCTTTTCAGCGGTCCGGACGGCAATAACAAATATACACTTTCTCTTGAATTGCCGGCAGATGTTGGCAGAAGGTTTATCGCCCTTGGTGAAAGCGCTGGAAGTCAGATTTACAATGAATGGATCACTCTTGACAACCAGGTTTCTCTTAAGAGTGAGCAGGGGCCCTTTCATACACTTATAATATCAAGCCGGGATTTCCTGACTCCTCAGAGTACGGCGCTTTCTCAATATATTGCCTGGCGTGAAAACCAGGGCTACACAATTCTGACGGCTGATGTTCAGGATGTTTACGATGAATTTAATGGGGGGCTCCCTTCATGCGATGCTGTCAAGAGGTTTATAAAATATGGATTTAACCACTGGGGCGTAGAATTTGTTATGCTGGTCGGCGATGCCAGCGAGGACCATAAAGGTCTCTATATAGGTAGTCCGCCTGACTTTGTTCCAACATATACCTTTTCTATGCGGATGGATGCCCCGGGGTATCAGGATGAAGTAGTGGCAACTGATAAGTATTATTCCTTCGTAGACGAGACTTCTGTTCTGACGGGGACAGGCGCGGTGAGAGATTCATTTACCCTAGTAGACGCAGTTTCCGGGGCAAGAAGTGATATAAGGGTTCCCGCTGTGGGATATCCCGATATCTTTGTGGGACGTCTTCCCGTAGGGAGCGATCTTGAAGCGAGGGGAGTGTTTTCGAAGCTTCAAAAATATGAAGAGACGATAATGGATGATATTTGGAGAAAAAATGTTATTCTCTTCGCGGATGATGCCTGGTCGGGGGGTATATCTACATATATGTACAGGTCAAGCGAGGAAGGGTTTGCTTCGAGTATGGATTCTGTCGCGGCCCGGATAGAGAGAAAATTTCCCGGAGGGGTTAACGTGGAAAAGCTCTATCTATCCAAATGGACAGATGATGTTCATACCGGAGGTAATCCCCAAACGAACCGCAGTATAGCAACCGACTCAACAAGAAGATATTTCACCCCCTACCTTATTGAACGACTCAACAAAGGGGCTCTGTTTTTTGTCTTTCAGGGGCATGCCTCAAAAGGTAATTTTACGACAGAGGCGGGTTTTTCGATGTACAGTCAGTACAGGGATGTCAATGATATTATCACCAATAAAAACAGCATATTGATCGGATTGGGGTGTCACATCAATGAATTTGCCCGCTTAAGAGAACTTGATCAGTCGGGAGTCTTTGGGCCGGGCGGGGACTGCATCAGTGAGCAGATGATACTGAAGGTGGGGGCTGGATCCGTAGCCGCTTATGCCAGCGGGGCTTTTGAGGATCTGGACAAAAACAGCAAGCTATGTGAGAATATTTTCGATGTAATTTTCTCTAATCCGCCTACAGATACAGTTCCTCCTTCAAATGAGGCAACACGCGCGAGATGGATATTAGGCGAATTGATAACCAGCGCCGAGATAACGCACATAAATAGAAGAAGTTATGGGCTTGAACAGGTAAACAGGTATATTCTTCTTGGTGATCCGATGATGAATATCGAATCGGGGCCGCCAATTATGAAGCTGGAGGTTGATTGCGGGAGTGGCTGGGAAGAGGTGAATTCGGATTCACTTAACCCGGTAAATGCCGGCAGCGCGTGGAATCTTCGCTTTACAGCGATGGATATGACAGCCTTGGGGGGTGTTGAGCTGGAGATTAACGGGGAGGATTGGACAGACAGTTTGACTGTTATTCCACTTGAAGATACTTTATTGACTTACTCTAGATCCTACCTCGCCGAACTGGACAGCTATACCGTAAATCTCGACGATGAATATATCTTGTTCCGAGTGCTCTCGCATGAGGGAAATGAAGCTGGCCGGAGGGAATTTTTCATCGGCACGGTTATAAGGTTATATTATCTGGAAAAGGGAACAGAAGTAGAAATATCTTCAGGCACCGAAGCTCCGCGTGATGGTATTTTCAGACTGGAGATTGATTTCCCGGTTTCTCTTGACAACCCTCCAGAAATTCTTCTCGATGATTTTGTACTTACAGATATTGGCTGGGCGGGAACACGGGAAGATTCAACAATATGGACAGGGAATTTCAACGGATCGTTTGCTGGAGGTAAACATTTCATTACTGTAACATATGGCGAATTTTCCGGCGATTTTTCATTTATGGTTACAGGGGATGAGTTGGCAGTGGAGACCTTCAACTTCCCCAATCCATTTTCAACCGGAACAAATATTCTCTTTACTTTGAATCTTCCGGCAGATAAAGGGAAAATTGAAATTTATAATGTAAGTGGAATATTGATCAGAAAATTGGAGATTCCACGGAGCAGGCTGTCGAGCGCTTCTGCCGCCGCTCCCAATTCTGTTTACTGGGA
>DAOWMJ010000145.1 GCA_030643145.1 Candidatus Latescibacterota bacterium
ATATAATATTAATGATTTATTATCGATAAAAATGTCTTACTTGCAGGTTTTATAGAGTCTGAATATCCCTTTAAAAACAAGATCGGGATCAATTTTGAAAGAGTAATCTAATTGAGAGGATATATCCCGCGCTCCTCCCCCGGTAAGAATAATTTGAGCTCCGGGCGAAAGAGTTTCAAGCGACTTTTTTATCAACATTTCTACGGCCCCCAGCATCCCCCAGAATGTGCCGCTTGCTATCGCTTCATTCGTACTTTTCCCCGGTATCACCTCAGGGCCGTATATTTTTTTTAGATCCGGAAGAACCGCGGTTTCTCTGTGAAGTGAATTGAGAATTGTTTCAGGTCCAGGGAAGATTGTTCCCCCTTTATACCCATTCAGATCTAGCACATCAACAGTAATCGCCGTGCCAATATCAACAATTACAGCTTCTTTAATATCGATTGCTATAGCTCCACAGGCCGCGCACAATCTATCCGCCCCAACCTTCCCGGGATGAGACACTAAAATTGGAAAGGGGAATTTAACACCGGAATCTACACATAAAACCCTTTCATATCTTTCATCTTTAATTTTATCCAGAAATAAGGTTGTCCATTCAGGAACTACGCTGCAAAGAGCAATCCCCGCGGGAGAAGATTCCATCAGCAGATCCGAAACAGATTCAGCTCCGGCATCAAATTCACATTTCCATCTCTTTTCAATTTTCCCATTCTCAAAAAGAGCAAATTTTAAACCGCTGTTTCCTATATCGAGAGTCAAAACGGAATTCATTCGTTCTTCCTTCGCAAACTAAGATCGCCGGAACTGAAAACAGTAACCTTTCCCCCGCAGCGGAGCAAAAGATAACTATCTTCCGTAATCCCTACAAGTTTCCCTGTTTTGTGCATTTCTCCATTTGTAATAATCACATCGGTGTTAATATATAAAAGCCTTTCCTCCGCGTCTTCTTTGAAGACCCGAAAACCTTCCCTTTCCCAACGAATATAATTCCTCTCAAAGGCTTCTATTATTCTGCACAGGATAACACCCCTATCAAACTGATTTCCCTTTGCTATTCTTAAGGAAGACGCTATCGGTAAAAGATCATCCGGAAAATCCTCCTTTATCTGATTTATATTTAAACCCGCTCCGACAACAATGGATTCATTCTTTCCTTCAGCAAGTATGCCTCCTATTTTTCTGCCTTTGTAGTAAATATCGTTCGGCCATTTCATCATTGTCCCATCGCAGAAATCATCCAGGGTCTCAATAATTGAATATGCCAGGAGCGACGTAAGCCCCGTCGGTAATTTTTTCGGGTTGAGAATTATTGAAAAGAGAAGGCTTCCCGATCGACTTGAGAACCATTTTCTTTCTATTCTACCCCTCCCCTTGATCTGCTCTACGACGGTAACAACCGTCCCCTCTGGAAAACCCGACTCCGCAAGCTGTGTGCCGATTGTATTTGTTGAATCGACAGAATCAAATAAAAGAATAATATTCCCGAATCTTTCAGTCCTAATATTTCTTTTTAATCTTGCCGGATGAAGTTCATTTAATATCAAAAGAAATACAACTCCTTTTATACACTAAACTCCCATTCCCCGGATAATCAGACTGAGATCAAGGGCCGGGGCCGAGGATGTTATAGAACCGACCGATATATAATCAACTCCAGCTATCAGGTAATCATTAATTGTTTGTAGTGTAATTCCGCCGGATACCTCGACTTCAGGTCTTTCTTCCCCGCATTTCTTAATTTCACTCACCGCCCTCTCAACCATACCAGGCGTAAAATTATCAAGCATTATCCGGACTGGCGGAGTCTTAAGCAATAGAACCAAGTCTTCCATTGAACTAATCTCAATTTCTGCTTTTCTCAACCATTTATCACCCAATAGCTCCAGTACATTCACCATCCCCCCAGCCATTGAAATATGGTTTTCCTTGACAAGGATCAACTCGCCCAGATTGGCTCTGTGATTTTCTCCCTTACCATCCAGAACAGCTTTCTTCTCAAGAAACCTCAGTCCCGGCGTTGTCTTTCTCGTATCCAGTATAGTGATGCCGATACCCTTCGCCTTTTCCGTGAAAGAGGCCGTTAAAGTTGCCACGCCTGAAAGATGCCCGAGAAAATTAAGCGCTATTCTCTCAGCGCTAAGGATTGAAGAAACTCTTCCCTCGACAACCGCCGCAATATCACCCCGCCTCACATACTCCCCATCTTCCCTTTCGGCACTATAAGTAACGGAACCATCCATAAACAAGAAAACTTCCTTCGCGCATTCCTGCCCGGATATTACACCTTTCCCCTTAGCAATTATTTTTGCTGAACCTTTAATATTCCGATCAACAACAAGCTTCGTGGTGATATCATCATCCGCGCTATCTTCGGCGAAAGCGATCTTTATCAACTCAGTGAGGATCCCCTTCTTCAATTTGTCTTCTCCCCTCAAGATTCATGCGAATCTCTTCAATCCTGTCTCTAATACTCGCCGCTCTTTCAAAATTTAAAGCCTCTGCTTCTTTTTCCATTTCCTCTTCAAGCTTTCCGAGAATGGTAGGATCATCTCCACTACCTGGAAGATAAACTCCCTCTTCTCTTTTGATATACTTGACCTCTTTTTTCCGGTTGTCCGCTATTGAAGTTGAAATCATAACATCATCAACAGATTTTACAATCGATTTTGGAATTATTCCACGTTTCCTGTTATATTCAATTTGTTTCTCCCTCCGCTTCTCGGTTTCTTCTACAGCTGCTTTAATTGAATTAGTAATCCTGTCCGCGTAGAATATAACCTTTCCTCTAACATGCCGAGCCGCTCTGCCCGCAGTCTGCACAAGGGATACCCTTGATCGCAAAAATCCCTCCTTGTCAGCATCCAGTATCGCGACAAGACTAACTTCGGGAAGATCAAGCCCCTCCCTGAGCAGATTTATACCGACAAGAACATCAAATTCACCAAACCGAAGGTCGCGCAATATGCCAACCCTGTCAAGCGCGCGTATATCGCTGTGAAGATAGCGTACCCTTACTTCAAGTCTCTGAAGATATGATGTCAGCTCCTCAGACATATTCTTTGTCAGAGTTGTAACAAGAACCCTTTCGTTATTTCTTGCCCTCGCACGTACCTCATTAAGCAAGTCATCAACCTGTCCCTTTACCGGCCTTATTTCAATCTCGGGATCGATTAACCCTGTTGGTCTTAAAACCTGCTCGGTAATTTCACCCCCGCTTTTCTCTATCTCGTAATCGGCCGGAGTGGCTGAAACAAAAATAAATCGATCTATTATATTCTCAAACTCATCATATTTCAGAGGTCGGTTATCCAGAGCGGACGGAAGGCGAAACCCATGCTCCACCAGTGTCATCTTCCGACTCCGGTCCCCATGGTACATCGCCCTTACCTGAGGTAATGTTACATGCGATTCATCGATAACAACCAGAAAATCATCGCCGAAATAATCAATCAGTGTCGCGGGCCTTTCCCCCTCTTTTCTCCCTGAGAAATAACGGGAATAATTTTCTATTCCAGTACAGTACCCAACCTCCTTCATCATTTCAATATCATAACGAGTACGCGACTCGAGCCGTTTCGCCTCAAAGTTTTTACCCTCCTTCTTCATTTCCCCGCATCTGTTTTTAAGTTCTTCTTCTATCCCGGCAATCGCCCTATCCAGTTTTCCTTTAGCTACAACAAAATGAGATGAGGGAAAAATATTTACTTCTTCCGCGCGTCTGATAATTTCCCCCGAGTCAGGATTAAAGATAGAAATCCTTTCAATATCGTCATCAAAAAACTCTATTCTAATTGCTTCTTCCATAAAAGTGGGGCGCAATTCAAGGGTGTCGCCCCTTACTCTGAAAGTGGCGCGATCAAAATCAATATCATCTCTCCTGTACCATAGATTAACCAGATTTCTGACTATTTTGTCACGCCCCGCACGCTCTCCTTCTTTCATGCTGAAAGAAAGTTGATGAAACTGTTCAGGTGAACCAAGACCGTAAATACAGGAAACACTAGCAACTACTACTACATCCTTCCTTGTCATAAGAGACCCTGTAGCCTTGAGCCTCAACCTGTCTATACTTTCATTAATTGATACATCTTTTTCGATATATGTACTGGTCGCGGGAATAAATGCTTCAGGCTGATAATAATCATAATAACTGATAAAATATTCTACTGCATTGTTAGGAAAGAAATTTTTCAGTTCACCATAAAGTTGGGCGGCTAATGTTTTATTATGCGAAATTATCAATACCGGCATATTGGATCGGGCAATCACATTAGCTATAGTAAAGGTTTTTCCCGAGCCGGTAACCCCCAGAAGTGTCTGAAACTTCTTTTTCGCCTTCAACCCGCTAAGGAGAGATGCAATTGCCTCGGGTTGGTCTCCTGTCGGTTTGTATGCTGAAATGAGCTCAAAAATAGACATGCCGGTTTCAAGAAGAAGGTTAAAAATGTCAATTATTTGCCAGAGAAATACTATCTCTGCCAAAATATATGTTCTTTACTACTTCATTTCTCTCCCCGAGAGAGGGAATATTCTCTCCTTTGAATTCTATTCTAAACCCTCCGGCATTACCAATTGTCTTGAATATGAAGGCATCTGCGGCTGTTAGTGTTTTTACCACACCTGGAAGCAGTATAAAATCATAATAGGTTGTATCGGGGTTCCCATTCATTAATGAGATCGTGATTAGATCGAACCATGTAGTGTCTGAAGAATTCGCAATTATTTTGAGCTTAAGGGGTTCAAAATCCTTTTTCTCAACCGTTTCAGTATAGGGCGATTTCTTCACTTTTGTGGTCTTGATACTATCCTCATAGGAAGGGAGAACGGAAAGATCCCGGGTTTCAATATTTTCTTTACTCATAAATTCTTCCACATCGGGAATCGCGTCCGGGGGTACCGCTTCTGGATCTTTTTCACTTCGCAGAGCTAATACAACAATAATAATTACAACTATAATTCCAACCACGAACAGAATAAGATTTTTGGGAATATTAACGGAAGATTTTTTCTCTTCGATTACCTTTTCTTTTATCTCCCAGAAATCACCTTTGCTTTTATGAGTTTGGCCTGTTTGAACCTCATATTTTTCGAGAATATGCTCGACATCCAGCCCAAGTTCACCCGCAAAATTACGAAGAAACCCTCTGACATAAACCCTTGCAGGCAGCATATCAAAATTGTCGGTTTCAAGATATTTCAAGGCTTCTTCGGGTATCCTTGTCACTTCACTTATCCGCTCCCTTGTAACCCCGGACTTCATTCTTGCCGAAAAGAGTATTTCACCAACCGTCTCTTCACCACTCAGATCTCCCTGTTTATCCTCCTTACCCTTTTCCCCTTTGGCTCCTTTGTTTTCTTTCACTCCAAATCCTCCAGGATATTTTCCATACGTTTCCCGCGGTCCGCCATGGCAGACATTCTTTCTCTTTCTCTTTTAACAACTTCTTCGGGAGCTTTACTCAAAAATTGTTCATTATTCAGCCTA
>DAOWMJ010000092.1 GCA_030643145.1 Candidatus Latescibacterota bacterium
ATACAGCCCTTTCACTAGAACTATAGTCATTATTATGATAACGGCTGAAGTATAGCACATTTTAAACATTTCAAATTCCCCGCGGATTTAAATATTAACAACCATATACGCTTACCGGCCATTATAAAAAGATTGAATCCGTAATTCAAGACATATCATTTCTTTCCCGCATAACAGTTATCGCTGTCTATCGTTACAATAATGTATCGCTTTCCTAATAAAGGATCATATTGACCTGGGTTTTTGTTCCCATTATATTCTTATCAAGATCGAGCAAAATTAACGAAGAATTGTTGAAATATAACATTATGAGTAATTTAAAATTAGATATAGATATACTAATTAGTATAGCCGCTGAAGCTGGCAATAGAATTATGGAAATATACAGATCAGCGGATTTAGTGGTGGTAAAAAAAGAGGACAATTCCCCTCTGACACTTGCCGACACAGAATCCCACAAGATCATAAAGCAGCGCCTCACTGAAAGTTTTCCTGAAATTCCAATACTCTCCGAGGAGGGTAGAGAAACCCCATACTCGGAGAGAAAAAGATGGGACAAATTTTGGCTTATAGATCCGCTGGACGGAACAAAAGAATTTATAAACCGCAACGGGGAATTCACGGTGAATATTGCCTTGATAAACAATAACCACCCTGCTGCAGGTGTGATTTATGCGCCGGCTCTTAATATGTGTTGCTACACAACAGAAAATGGGAGCGCGCGGAAAATGGAGGAAGGAAAAGATCCCGTGGAAATCAGAGTTGCCCGCGAAAGCGGTAACGGTCTAACAGCGGTTAAAAGCCGGTCTCACTCTTCAGAAGAAGAAAAACGGGTTCTTTCCAGCTATAATATCACCGAATCAATCGCCGTGGGAAGCTCTCTGAAGTTTTGTATGGTTGCCGAGGGTAAAGCTCATCTATACTATCGCCATGGGCCTACTATGGAATGGGATACTGCCGCGGGGCATGCCATAGCCGAGCATGCAGGCGCAAATGTTTCAGGGTTAAGCTACAATAAGGAAATACTGAAAAATGGATCTTTCCTTGTAACTTCCCTAGATATCGACTGAAGGTGAAGAAAATGCGGCATAATAATTAGTGAAAGAGTGTTTTTAGAGATACGAAATCCCGATCTCTAAATCAGCCGCAGAGGGATAGAGAAAACGGTTAAAGAAGCAATGAACTGTCCAAAATGTTTTATATAAGGAGATTCTATAATGAACAATGCATCGTTATTGCCTCACGGCGGCCGCGGCCTTGTCAACAGGATAATCCCGGAACTGGAGAAGGCGAAGCTTTTAGCTCAGCACGGTGATAAAGCCTATCATATCAGTGACGCTGATCTGTCAATTTTCTATCGTATTGCGGATGGCGCTCTCTCACCATTAGAGGGGCCAATGGACTCGGAAGTTTTCAACAGAGTTCTGGACAAAGAGATAATAGTGAACGATGGAAAAAAATTCGCGTGGACCATTCCGATCTCATTTCCTGTTTCCAGAAGTGAGGCGGAGAAATTTGAAATTGGCGAAAGGGTCATAGTCAGAAAAAGTGACAATGAGGTGATCGGAATAGTGGAAATTTCAGATATCTTCCCTTTCGACAAGAAGCGTTACAATCAACTCGTCTATGGCACCGACAGAAACGACCACCCGGGAGCTCGTATTTTTAACGAAGATACAAGAGACTACTTGCTTGGCGGTAAAATATGGGCCTTCTCCCAGAACTTCGATCCAAGGTTCGGCCGCTATATGCTCACTCCAGAGGAAACACGGAATCTGTTCAGCATAATAGGCTGGCAGCGGATAGTTGCCTTTCAAACAAGAAATGCTCTGCACAGGGCGCATGAGTATGCTCTTCTCTACGCTGCAGAGAAGCTAACCCGTGAAGGATACTTCACAGGGGCTGTTCTCAACCCCCTTGTCGGGGCCACAAAATCGGACGATGTTCCCGCAGATGTTCGTATGCATACATACGAAGCGCTTCTGGAAGCGGGGATTTTCGGAGAGGGGGACAGAGACGAGAAACTCTGGAACCTAAAGAAATATGACTTTACAGATCAGTTGTTACTTATAGGTCTCGATATGAAGATGTTCTACGCTGGCCCCAAAGAAGCTATCATGCACTCTATTTATCGTCAAAACTATGGATTTACCAACATAGTTATCGGTCGAAAACACGCCGACGCTCCATATGACGACGGCACTGCAATCTGGGGTGATTTTGACGCTCACGAAAAATTTGACAATCTCAACGGAAAACTTCTTATAGAACCGGCAAAGGTAGGTTTTGCCGCCTATTTTGAGGAAATAGAGCGTGTGGGGTTGATCCGGGAGTTTAAACCGAAGGGATACACCCCCGTTTTTATATCGGGCAAAGAGGTTAGAAAAACACTTAAAAACAATGAGCCTGTCGATGAAAGAATAATGCGGAAACCTGTGGCGGATATCCTTGCCCGATTCTACTCTGTCGAACCGGACAAAGAAACAGGTAAACAGAAAAGTTCCAATGTTACTTGGCATGACACCGGTATCAATAAAAAAGATTGGGAGCAGAAGAATGGTCACAGGGGGGTGGTTCTCTGGCTTACCGGGCTTTCAGGATGCGGTAAATCAACGGTCGCTACCGCTCTGCAGGAGGTGTTGTTCAAAACAGGGCATCAGGTATATATCCTCGACGGAGATAACGTACGTCATGGACTGAACGGTGACCTTGGCTTTTCTCCGGAGGATCGTGAAGAGAATATTCGGCGAATCGGTGAAGTAGCGCATCTCTTCGCCGAGGCGGGAATGATTGCGATAACATCTTTTATATCGCCCTACAGAAAAGACAGAGATCGCGCGAGAAAATTAAATCCCGATGGGACTTTTCTGGAAGTCTTTGTTAAAGCACCTGTTTCGGTTTGCGAAGAGAGAGATCCCAAGGGCCTTTATAAAAAGGCCAGAGAAGGAATTATCAAGGAATTTACGGGTATCTCGGCGCCCTATGAAGAACCGGAAAATCCGGAATTGCTCATTGAAACAGATAAGATGTCAGTTGAGAAATGTGTTGATGCCATAATGAAATCGCTGAGGGAAAAGGATATACTGAAAAAATAAGGCTTTTAGAATTCTGCCTGCACCAAGCAGACTGAAATAACCGATACTTCCGTCCATAATGGATATGTGTATTAGTTTCTGATAGATATTCGCAGCAACGTCTGTTACAAAAAATAGAATTACCCGGCTCTGTACATTTTATCCTCCGCGCCTAAAATAATTTCCGGCGTGGTAGAATGAACAAGCCTTTTGAGATATTCAGAGATATCATACCCTGTAATTTCTTTTACTTTAATTATAAAAGTTCTTTCGTCTATCTCTGAACCATATTCACTGCTCTTGTATATATCCCGTATTACATCTATCAATTCAGTTTTTCCTTCAGAAATATCGCCAAGATGTTTGTCAATTGCCCTGGCCGCGAGAAATCCACCATCGTACATTAGTTTAACCAGATCCTTGTCACTCATATCGCTATTTCCCGAAGAAGCAATAGGAATGTTATCCAGATACGGATTTTGCCGATAGTTTTCCAGAATAGCATCTCTTTTAAATTTATATTGTCTATTGGAAATTATGCCCAGATCAAGCAGGATTTCGTATGAATAATATACTGTTACACCTTCGGTAAACCACTGAAATTTATCCGAGGCGGGCCTGAGAGCCTCTCCATTCCAGTTATGGAAAAATTCGTGGGAAATAACCGACATCTGTATATCGAAAAGATCACTTCTATCCATTTGCGGATCAAACAAAAGTAAAATGTTTCCCCCAAAATGGGCGCCGTAATAATCGAACCCTTTACCGCCTAAAATAGGATTTCTATCGCATACAAAAAGATACCTGTCACGCGGCGAAGAACCAAACATTTCAATCTCGTAAGAAACTATATCCTTAATTAAATGAAATATTTCATCCTCTTCAAAGGACCAGCCTCCCGCGCTTGCCAGTAAAATCTGTGTTCCCCCTATAGAAGTTGCCATATGTTTGTAGTCTCCGCCCACACATAGAGACATGGGCAAATCATCGGCCGCCGGTATAATCACCCTTGTCCCCATACTCTTGTAAACCGAGCGGATTTCAGTTCCAGGCAGGAACCCAAAATCGACAATTACCCCTTCTTTCACTTCTGAAACCGGAATAAGAAAAAAGTCCCTTCCAATAACACGAAACCTGCGGTCGGTGATGGAAGTAATCATATTTCTTATTCTGGATGAATATCGATCCTCTTTCATAGTGATAACGTCATAAGAAATAAAAAAATCTCTCTTCCTGTTTTTTATCACCCATTTTCCATCACTTGCTTCAATCTCAATCGTATCGCCATTCTCCGTTTCAGCTATCATACTTAAGGGATCGGGGCACATACAATCCCCCGATTCTACGGCCATCAAAGAGATATTGTCCATCACCGCGCTGTGAACACGCATTGTTACATTCACAAGGTTTAATCCCTTGTCTTTCATGGTTACTCTATAGCTAATAAATGGAACTGAATCACCCCGTCTATTTATCCGGACACAAGCGGAAAATAGCGCGCTCAACATAAAAATACCCGCGAGTACGATCAGCCCTCTATTTGTTAATACCCTGTTCAGTTCTTTTTTTAACATTCAATTTACTCCGGGCATACTCCAAAGTTGTACCAGCAAAGGTAAACTGACCGCAAATTCACAATATTCAGGCGACGCCAGAGATCATTACCGTGTTAAATATTTGTAATCAGCAAGGGATATTCCATAAGGGGAATTTTAAGGATACTTTTCTCAGGCTTATATCGAATAATTTGTATTTATTGAAATTGCCAAACTAGTGTTTTATACAGAAAGTGAAGATTATCCCCTGTGGATATTCTTTGCCGGAGTTACCGTCACTTTCAATCTTCGCAAAAACAATAAAATAGTCAACATCAAGCTGAAATTGAAAATCGTATGTTCTGAACGCGGCAAGCCCAATCCCACCACAGAAAGAAAGCCCGGTACCCGACGCTGAATCGAAGTCTGTGCCGCTCGGGCCTTTTATTTCTATCTCTGCCCGATTATACTGGATTCCTATTCCACCGCTGATAAATGGGCTAAAGTCGCCACGGCTTAAATATCTCCCTATCTTTGTTTCAAGAAAGGTAAAATTAAAAGCACTGCTACTCCCCCATTTTAACCCGGATCTACCCGAGAGAAAATAGTCTTTCGTATCGTGTTGAAAAACAAAATCAAGCGCGGTCAACCGGCTGGTCTTACCAAAAGAATCAGCGGATGGCCACATAAATCCCACTCTGAGTCCATTGCTCGTATAAGAACTCTTTCTTCTTTCCAGCTTTGCTTCCGATTCTGTTACCAACCCGACCTCGGCTGTCTCATCCATCTCTTTTCCGGCGGTGATACTCTTCGCGAGGCGTTTTAAAACAATATCCAGGTCTTCTTCCGTTTCCGAAACGGCATCCACCCCCAAAATCATCTTGTCTCTTTCCACATCAATAAGCTGAATATTAACGATAAATTTTCCGCCTAACCTTGTCAGGCTTCCAGTAATAGCTTTCATGAAACCGGCTTCATCCGCGTAAGCAACTGCGCACGAAAGAGAATAACATTCCACGTTGCCTACCACATTCACTGCCGAGGCAGTACTATATTTTCCCTGTTGCGATAGGACACTTCCGAATATTTGATCTACAGCATCTATCAGTTCCTCGTCAACTCCTGTACCCTTAAACCTGAAAAGAAGTGTCTTTTCAGAGGCCTGAAGTGTACCGGTAAAAAGAAATATAATAGATATCAGTATTATCATTTTCCGCATGGTATCCCTCCCGAATATAGAAAATAATCATTTCCACGTGGATTGTGCGGCAGCCCGGCGAATATGTTTAATTCGCGTTCCAACCGGGTTACCCATATCCCGGTTTTATCTATTCTCAAAGCGATTCAAGCTTCTCGGCCGCTCTTCTCAAATGGGGAATCACAATAGATCCTCCGACAATAAGAGCAATATTAAAAGCTTCGAAAATTTGTTCCTTTGTCGTTCCCGCTTCACGAACTTTCATCAAGTGATAATTTATACAATCATCACACCTTAAAACCATCGAAGCGACAAGCCCAATAAGCTCCTTTGTTTGTTTATCCAACGCTCCTGCATGATAAGCCTGTTCATCGAGCGCGAAGAATCTTTTTATCCCAAGATGCTCATTTGAAAATACTATTTCATTCAGCCTTTCTCTTTCTTCAGAAAAACTTTTATCCCATTTCTTTGCCATAACAAAAGCACCAGCCTTTCACCCGTTTCGTGCCATGGTTTAAATGGTGATTAAATATCGTTCGCTCCAACCGCTATAAGTGAACACCGGATAAACCCAGGCATTAAAATATATTATTTTTCTTCTTCAACAGTAACTCTTAAATATTTCTTCTTGCCCGCGCGAAGAAAGAGCGCTCCATCTTCAATGTCCCCGGGTGTGATCTTCCGGTCAAAAACCTCAATCCTGTGACCATTGAGATAGGCTCCCCCCTGCATTACGAGGCGCCTTGCTTCACCTCTCGATTTTACTATTCCTGAATCCGCGAAAAGAATAAAAGCGGGGATGCCCTCCTCGAGCATCCTCCTTTCAAGCGAAAAAGTCGGGGCCGATTCAGCGCCGCCGGTTTTCCCGGAAAATAATGCCCTGGCGGACTCTTCCGCTTTCCTTGCTTCCTGCTCACCGTGAAGTATACGGGTACTTTCATAGGCAAGTTTCTCCTTGGCCTTTCTCAGGTCAGCGCCTTCAAGCAATCCAAGTTCCCTAACTTCATCCATAGGTAAGAATGTGAAAAGAGCGAGAAACTTTTCAACATCTCTATCATCTGAATTTATCCAGTATTGATAATAATCATACGGGGATGTTTTCCCTGAATCGAGCCAGACAGTTCCCCTTTCAGTCTTTCCCATCTTAGTGCCTGAGGCTGTCTTAAGAAGCGGAAATGTCAGAGCTTCAGCATCTCCGCCATTCACTCTTCTTATCAGATCAGTGCCGGCGAGAATATTCCCCCACTGATCATTGCCGCCCATTTGTACCTTACAGTCATAATGATTGTACAGATGCAGAAAATCATAAGACTGAAGCAGCATATAATTAAACTCGATAAAATTTAATCCCGTCTCAAGCCGCTGTTTGTAGGTCTCGGCCGCAAGCATTTTATTTACACTGAAATGCCGGCCGATCTCCCTCAGAAACTCTATGTAATTCAACGATCTCAGCCAATCGGCATTATTCAGAACAAGAGCTGTATCACTTGGAAAATCCAGAAAACGCGCGAATTGCGCCTTAAGTTTTTTGCCGTTCTCGTCGATCCGCTCCGTGGAGATAATCTGCCTCATCCGGGTCTTGCCGCTCGGATCACCTATCATTGCCGTACCGCCCCCAAGAAGAGCTATAACCCTGTGTCCATGTTTCTGCATATGAGAAAGAGCCATTATTGGAACAAGACTCCCGCAATGGAAGCTGTCAGCAGTCGGGTCGAAACCTATATAGCATGTCGTCGGACTGGAATAAATCTTTCGAACCTCATCTTCATCACTGCACTGTTCGATGAAGCCTCGGTCTTTTAATATATCATAAACATTCATATAGTAATTCTCCTTCACAAACGAAATCTTATATAGTTTTCTGTTCAAACTCCCATATATTTAGTATAATGATAACAGCTTAAGATAAAGGTAATAATATTTTCCCGGATTTGTCCAGCAAAGAAACCTGAATTTATCCGGGAATACAGAGAGTACCCAGTCTTAAAATAATATAGTATTGCGCTTGTTTGAAGAACACGCTTAAAACGAAAACCGCAAACGGTCAGAACTGCAGACTAAGCAGCGCTCGTGAAAGGTATATTATGAAAAAACAAAACATCCTTTCAGGATTAATTCTTTTTCTTTTACCGATCGCTTTCTCCTTCA
>DAOWMJ010000066.1 GCA_030643145.1 Candidatus Latescibacterota bacterium
ATTTTTAATAATCATATGTCATGGTAAGGTCTTTTTAGCAGTGCTCCTTGCGTTGAACATGAAAAGAGAATATCTAATGGGCGCTTTTGATTTATTCTTTAGTCGGAAAGATTAATATTCGAAATGGAGGAATCTTGATGAGCTCCAGGTTTACGAAGATATATGAGAACAAAAAGTGCTCGACCGATGATATTCTGAAAAACGTAAATCCCGGCAGCAGGATATTTATCGGTTCCGGAGCCGCTGAGCCTCAAAAACTTATTGCTATGCTTATAGAGAAGGGGAAGTATATTCAGGATCATGAGACAATAAACCTTATCGAGCTCGGGACATCCATCTACGCAGAATCTGTAATGAGCAAACCTTTCAAACAAAACGCCTTTTTTATAGGACAGAATGTCAGAGATGCGGTTAACGAGGGCAGGGCTGAATATACTCCAATATTTCTTTCAGAACTTCCGAAACTTATCCGTTCCGGACAGATGAAAATCGATGTGGCGTTTATTCAGACGGCGCCGCCGGATAACTACGGGTTTTGTTCACTGGGAGTATCAGTGGATGTCGTGAAAGCCGGGGCCGAGAGCGCGGATATAGTTGTTGCTGAAGTAAATGCGAGGATGCCGCGAACTCTTGGAGATTGCTTCATTCACCTGAAGGATATTGACTATATTGTGGAGAGCGATCTGCCCCTTCCAACCCTGATACCTCCCGAACCCGATGAGGTTGCCATGAAGATAGGGCGGAATGTCGCGAGACTAATTGAAAACGGAGCCACTATCCAGGCAGGCATTGGGATGATCCCAAACGCCGTTCTTAGTTTTCTGAATGACAAAGAAGATATTGGAATTCACACCGAGATGTTTTCCGACGGTATTATAGATCTTGTTGAGAATGGTGTAATAAACAACAAGAAGAAGTCTCTTCACAACGGCAAGATCATAGCAACATTTTGCATGGGCAGCCAGCGCCTGTACGATTTCGTTGATGATAACCCGCTTATTGAATTTCATCCATGTGATTACACGAACGATCCTTTCGTTATCGCGCAGAATGACAGGATGGTTTCGTTAAACGCGGCGATACAGATTGATATTACGGGGCAGGTTTGCGCTGATTCAATTGGAGATTATTTTTATTCGGGTATCGGCGGGCAGGTTGATTTCGTCAGGGGAGCGGCGAGGGCCAAAGATGGGAAACCCGTAATTGTTATGCCTTCAACGGCGAAGAATGGCACTATTTCCAGGATTGTTTCATCTCTTGACAAAGGCGCCGGGGTTGTGACGTCGCGTGGAGATGTGCATTACGTGGCCACTGAATTTGGAGTTGTCAACCTGCATGGGAAAAACCTCAGAGAGAGGGCGCTGGCGCTTACAAGTATAGCCCATCCTGATTTTCGTGATGACCTGGTTAACTACGCCAGGAAGAGGAATATTGTTCATATTGATCAAATGCCTCTTTCGATAGCCGGGCGTTATTATCCGGAAAAATACGAACATACCGCTGAATTCGGCGACTCCAAAATTTTCTTCAGACCCGTAAAACCGACTGATGAAGCCATGCAGAGAGAATTTTTTTACTCATTAAGCGATCAGTCTATATACTACCGGTTTTTCAATGTTATCAAGGCGATGCCGCATGAGAAGCTTCAGCCTATGGTGAATATTGATTACCGCGAAGAAATGTCACTAGTGGCCCTGATCGGTGAGACCGAGCTTGAGGAGATGATCGGGATAGGGCGATTCATTATCGATCCGGCGGATAATATGGCGGAAGTCGCCTTTGTAATAAGGGATGATTGGCAGAAACGCGGCATAGGTTCTCATTTAATGAATAAGTTGATAGAGATAGCGAGAGAGAAAAGAATCAAGGGGTTTAAAGCGGATGTTTTGGTGGAGAACAGGAAGATGCTTTCGCTCTTTCACAATTGCGGCTACCAGACTAAAACTAAGCTTGAAGAGGGAAGTTATTTGGTTTTGGTAGATTTTGCCGAAGAAAAGAACAAGTGACATAACATATTTTATCCGGGCGATGACACCGGGCGCGCCGGATTGCAGTGGAGTGTGTTTATTTGCCGCGCAGTCGTTGATTCCGGATGTAGAGGTTGAAAAAAATGAAAGATATCACTAAAGGCAAAGCCGCCTTTGTTTACGCGAGCAGGCTTTCTGAATTTAAGTTTAGCCCGGAGCATCCCTTTAAACCCTTAAGGGTTGAAAAGGTTTATGAAATGTGTGAAAGAAAAGGGCTTTTCTCCGATCCTTCGGTAAAGATTATCAAGGTTGATGAAGGGAATGAAGAAAATCTGGGAACTTTCCATACGGCCGATTATATCGATCTACTAAAAAGAGCGGATAGCGGCAGTGACGTTGACGTAGATATGCTTTATCACGGGATAGGGACTATGGAAAATCCGATTTTCAGGGGGCTGTACCAGTTTTGTGTTCTCTCTGTTGCCGCTACTCTAAAAGCGGTTGAAATGGTAACCGATGGTTTTGAAAGCGCGTTTAACCCATGCGGCGGATTTCATCACGCTCATTCAGACCGCGCCGGCGGATTTTGCTATGTCAATGACGCTGTAATAGCGGTAAAGAAATTAAGGGAGCTTGGAAGGAGAGTCGCGTATGTAGACATCGACGCCCATCACGGCGATGGAGTACAAGATGCTTTTTACGATGACCCGGAGGTTCTCACGGTTTCAATCCATGAATCGGGAAGAACTCTTTTTCCCTGGGGAGGGTTTGAGAATGAAATTGGCAAGGGTAGGGGAAGGGGATTCAATATTAATATTCCCATGGAGCCTGATACTGATGACGAGGTATTTACTCTTCTTTTCAATGATATAGTAATGGATTCTGTCAGGAGATTTGCTCCAGATGTAATTGTGGGACAGTTCGGTACAGACACTTCGGCGACAGATCCCCTGACTCATCTGAAAATGACCAATAATGGCTATATTGAAGCGATCGAACTCATGCATAAAAGCTTTCCGAAGATAGTCGCCCTTGGCGGCGGCGGGTATAATATGAAAAGTGTTGTAAACGGCTGGACGCTGTTATGGGCGGAGCTCGCGGGACTTGACGCGGGCGGCGGATATGGCGGGGCGATCGGAGGAGTCCTGATGGGTGACAGTTCGATAGAGGGTTCGGATCTAAGGGATATGCGGTCCTATCTTTCGGGTCCGAAGAAGAAAGAACTGATCCAAAGCGCCGATAAACTGATTTCTTACTATAAAGAAAAAATCCAATTGTTAATTTAAAAAGGGAGATGATGGCAATTGTATGGTGAAAATTTCAAGATAGTAGAAGCAAAACTAAACGCGCTGCTGGGCTCCGTAAGAGAAAGCGGAATGGCGAAGGATATTGAGAGAGAGCTTATCAGGGGAGTTGATGATATCCATTACAGTCGGTTTAAAACCGAGGATGAATATCTTGATTTTTTCGAAAATATTGTACGGATTTCCAGGCCCGTTCTTCTTGAACACAATTGGGAGGAGGCGTGGGGCAATCTTTTCTCCCAGTTAGTTTATTCTATAATGGATTCCGAGCGCGGTACGGAGATTATTATTTCACGGCTGTTCGGGAAGGAACCTTTGCCGGAAGAAGCCGGGAAGGAACAAGTGTTATGTATTAATCCCGGATCTACTTCCACGAAAGTCGCTCTTTACGATGGAGCGCGGTTGGTGTTGGAGGAAGAAGTTCATTTGCCGCCGGAGTATGACGACAGCGTTGAAACTCGAGCTGAAATGGTTGAAAAATGGTTGAAAAAATCCGGAGTTAAAAAGGGTAACCTTAAGGGAATAGCCTGCCGCGGAGGTTTTGTAAAGGGGGTCTCAACGGGGACCTATCATGTTTGCTCTGAAATGATAAATGACATACGAAATCCGGCTATAGATCACGCCTCCAATATGGGAATTCAAATCGGGATGCAACTTCTTAAAAATTTCGCCGCCGCGGAAGATGTACTTGTAACAATGACAGATCCAGTAGCTTCCGACGAAATGGAAATTGTCTCGAGACTTACAGGAATTCAGAAACTCCTTCGTGACGGTAGGGGAGCCCATTATTTGAACCACAGGGCTGTACACAGACTGTCCTGCTCAATTCTCGGCATTTCAGAGAATGAAATTTCCACGATTGGCGCCCATGTAGGCGGCGGGATTTCTGTAGTAAGGCATGAAGCCGGGAAAATAGTCGATTTGATTAATGCCTTCTCGGGAGTGCCGAGCGCTAACCGGTGCGGCAATATTCCTCTGGATGTAATGCTTCATTCAATTGATGAAGGGAAAATGAGCCTTCCGGAACTCAAAAAATATCTCTTTGGAGCGGGAGGAATGCTTGATTTAACAGGCACAAATGACTTTCAAGCTCTCTTGCATTTCAAGGAATCGGGAGCTATCAGAAAACAGCGCGAAAAGATAGAACTGGTAATTAATTTTATGGCTGGAAATGTCGCGGGCGCGATAATGAAACTTGCCGCTGTCGAGAAAAGGATTGCACTTGTAATACTAACGGGGGGACTTTCTAAAAGTAATGAATTCACGATGAAAATTAAGAACAGACTTTTTCCCTATTTCCCGGTAGGGGTAATCCCCGGATCGATTGAACACGAATCGCTTGTAGCGGGGCATATGAGGGCCAGATACATGCCTTCTACGATAAAGGATTATGTCGGGGAGCGAAACTCACTTAAAGAAAAGAGAGAAGAGGAAAATAGAATTCTTACTACGGAAATATTCTCGGATCCACATCTTCGTAAGAAGGAAGACGAGCCTGTAACGAGCCTGGATGAAGTTATTTATATGGCGAGGTCTCTTGTTGCCAGGAAGAGAGTTCCAATGATCGCGGTTGTAGGGGCCGAAAACGAAGACGCTGTAGTGGCGGCAAAACAGGCGAATGAGGAGGGGCATTATCCGATAGCGAAATTTCTTCTGGTCGGCGATTATTACGAGATCAACAGGATTGCCTGGGAGTATGATATTAAAGTAGATGGCGATAATTATACGATCATCGATTCGGATAATCCCGTGGAAAAGGCCGTTTCGCTGCTCGACTCCGGCGAAGTTGATCTTCTTATGAAAGGCGGGGTTAAAACCGCGGATATTATGAAATCGACTCTTCAGTATCTCAAAAACAGCGGAAAAATAAAAAAGGGGAATATATACAGTCATGTCGGGGTTTTCCAGATTCCGACATATCCGAAACTTCTCTTTGTTTCCGACGCGGCTCTTATCCCGAACCCAAACAGGAAGATCAAAAGAAAGATACTTGAGAATGCCGTTTCGATAGCGAAACTGCTAAATGTGAATAATCCCCGTGTTGCCATTATCTCGGCCGTGGAGACGATGAATCCCAGTGTTGAATCATCAATGCTTGCCGGAGAGCTGGCGAAGGAATATTCCGACAGAACGGACTGCATAGTCGAGGGTCCTCTTTCACTGGACATTGCTATGGATCCGCACAGCGCGCGGGAAAAACACTACAGCGGGAAGATTAAAGGTAATGCGGATATTCTTATAATGCCCGGTATAGAAGCGGGGAATGTTGTATACAAATCGCTCACCGTCTCATCCGGCGCTTATCTCGCGGGTGTTATCGTCGGCGGGGGGATTCCGATCATTTTAACTTCAAGGGGGGATTCCGCCCGTTCCAAACTTGCCTCGATATGTCTCGCCTCCATTGTGGCGATGAAACAGGGCGATATCTCAGGAGATGAATAAATCGTTGCGCTCGCAGTATCTGTCAAAATAACCTTTCCACTATAAGGGATAGTTAAAATGAAGACGCAGGTATTTATTCATTACTTTAATCACTTCATCCTTGCATTCGCCGCATACCGTTCCGGCCTTTGTCAGCTCCTGCACTCTTAAATAATTACGGGCCCCTTCCAGGACGGCATTTTCTATTTCATGCTCGGAAACATTCATGCATTCGCAGATTATTCTGGTTTCTTCCTTTTTTATTTTGTCTTCCATATTATTTCGCCGGTAATAATCCTCTATCGCCGCTTTCAGCGCCTTGTCTCCCATAACTGAGCAGTGTATTTTGTTTTCAGGCAGTCCTCCCAGCTCTTTTACAATTTCTTTCGGGGAAATTTTGTACGCTTTTTCCAGAGACAGGCCGATTACAAGTTCCGACAATTTGGAAGTGGTAGCAATCGCACTGGCGCAGCCGTAAGTTTTCCACTTACAGTCTGTGATGATCTGTTTTTCACTGTCAACCTTGATTACGAACAGCATTTCGTCGCCGCATTTGACATTCCCTGTTTTTCCGTACCCGTCGTGATCATAGGAATCGAGGTCCTCCAATACATTCCGGGGATTTATGAAATGATCTTTGACATTTTCGGTATAAATCCAGTTCAAATCTTCCATTTTGATTCTCCGTTTTAGTAGCGTGAGGAAATTTTTCTCAATTTGGGAATGATGCGCGCGAAAGAGTCAATTGTATATTCGATATCCTCGGGAGTTGTTTCTCTGCCCATACTGATTCTGATCGACCCATTGGCGAACTCTTCTGAGATGCCGGTGGCGAGGATAACGTGGGAGGGGCCGAGTGAACCGGAAGAGCAAGCGGATCCTGTTGAAACGGCAATCCCGGCCAGATCGAGATGGAGCATGATTGCTTCACCCTCCACCCCCATGAAGGAAACATTTAAGGTGCCCGGGATAGATTCCGTGGGATGGCCTATAAACCTAATGTCAGGAATATTTGTTTTAATACCCTCTTTGAGAACTGTTTTTAATTTCAAGAGGCGTTCGGTTTCTTCTTCCATCTCAATTTTTCTCATTTCTACCGCTTTCGCGAATCCGACAATACCGAGTGTGTTTTCGGTGCCGGCTCTTCTGTCTCTTTCCTGATGGCCTCCGCGGATCAGCGGACAAAAAGGAGTGCCGGTTTTTACGTACAAAGCTCCGATTCCCTTGGGGCCGTATATCTTATGAGCGGATAACGTCAGGAAATCGACCCCGAGTTCGTTTACGTCGACCGGTATCTTTCCAACAGCTTGAACCGCGTCAGTATGGAAAAAAGCGCCCTTTTCGTGGGTGATTTCAGCGAATTTTTTTATATCCTGGATTGTGCCGATTTCATTGTTTGCCATCATGATTGACACAAGCAGAGGTTTATCGGCGAGTTTTTCCTCCAGTTCGTTTATATTGATCTTTCCGAATTCATCTGTTTTTAAATACTCAGCATCGATCGCGGAAACCGACAAACATTCACAGGTTTCAAGAATGCATGGATGCTCGATAGATGTTGTAATAATCCGTGGTTTGGCAAACCCCCGGACATTGCATTTCTTCAACTGACAGGTCAGAAGAGATAAGACCGAGTTATTTGCTTCCGAACCGCTGCCTACAAATATGATCTCTTTCGGAGTAGCGCCTATGAAGGAAGCTATTGTGTTTCTTGCCGTTTCGACGTTTTCGCGGGCGGTTCTTCCATAAGAATGCATGCTGGAAGGGTTGCCGAAAACATCCATTTTTTCTATAATTTCCTTCTTAACTTCCGGATGGAGCGGTGTAGTGGCATTGTAATCAAGGTATATTTGTCTTTTTTCCATTATTACCTTATCGACAAGTTTAATAAGAAAATTCAATTTCAATTAAAATGTAAGATGATTTTCATAAATTTGCAATTGTTTAAGTGGGTATTTGGATTTTCGTATTATATGACCCACCTGCTGTACAAGCGCTTTCCCGAGAAAAACAATAAGTAAGGAATCGCAGGGGGCACCTTTATACAATTTGTCCTCCTGGTTATTAGCTATCTTCCAAAAGTTTGAGCAAGTTATATATGGTTAACATTTTCACTTCTTGCCGTTTTTCAAGAAAAGGTCGCGCGTCTTCGATCACTTTATCCCAGTTGTATTCAGAAATTCTTCGTGCGATCTCTCCTTTCCAATTGTCGATAGTGATCGGCTCGTCCTTCCAACCAGTCTGTGTCAAGGCATTATTCAAAAGAGCCATATTAGGCGCGGGCCAGGTCCTATCGGATAGATACCACATAAGGTCGTAAATATCCCGGCCCTTGACATATTTTCTGTTTAATAGCGCATGCACCTTGCCTGCCAGTAAGGAACTTTTATCGTAATGCAGGATATTTAAGAAGCAATATTTCCTAATTACGCTTGTTTCGAACCCGGCTCCTTCAGGTGGATTGGTATCTATTTCTACCTTAATAGAAATAGTTTCCGATTGATGTGGTGATAACTTGATTTCATACAGAAGTCCCGGGAATTTCAAAAACGCAGATTTTACTGTTTTTTCAGTTTGTGTTTTTACAATTACTGAATAGCCCTCCGTGTGGAAACTATTTTTGGCCTTTTTGATAATATTGGTAAAATTATCTTCGGCTCCCACAGCAGAAAGAGAAAAATCAAGATCTTCTGAAAAGCGGGAACTTGAATACAAAAATCTAAGCGCTGTTCCTCCTACAAAAGCCCAGGTTTCAAATGCTCCACTTTCTTGTATGTTCTCAAGTAATCTTGCCTGAAGATATTCTCTTACAACGCACCTTGCTATGTTATTATCCCGGGTCTTTTCTACAAGCTGTTTCAGATAATCTTTCATGGTTTTCCACCATTATTTTCAGCAATGATACTTTTAATATTCGATGCCGCCCTGTTAAGTTTGGGGCGGCCTGATTTTTTTGCGTATTGTTCCAGCAAATCCATATTGATATTTTCAAAATTTTGAAGCCTGAGCTCATCGAGGAATTCCCGGCTGTCACCATCCCCCGTTAAATACACCAAATCCAGCAGAGCTTTTCCCGCGGTTGCCAAGAAAGCTTCCTGTTCTTCAGAAACTTTTACTTTATTGTATCCCCAGAATAAATTTTCTTTGACGTGCCTGTACTCAACTCGCCCCATGGGTGTATCAATAATCTGAGGCCTGGCAGTGGTAATGCTGGTTGTGGCCGGCACAAATTCCGGTATAAGTCCATGCCAGGATAAAGCCGATTGAAGACTTACATAGGAAGGAGATTTGAGGATATTGGCAATAACGAATGGCTCCGGGTCAATTTTCCGGTACGGTTGTGCGAGAGTATACGTCCCCTTGTGAAGTTTAATGACCCTCCCGTCCTTTACCCAGCGAGCAAGCTGCAACCTGACTTTAACCAGTTTTTCGCCTGCGGCCAGGAAGCTAGTCGTGAAGTATGGCAAGTCAGAAACTTTCTTCAATAATTGCTCATATTTCATTGCAATAATATATCATATCTGTTAATTTATTGCAATGCATTTTTGGTGATCGAAAAGAATATACTCCTGCTGGAAGTGTTGTTTTCTATAGTGCCACACTACACAGTGCATTTTAGAAAATAGTATTTTTTAAAATCATCACTTGACATATACAATAATATGTATAATAATATTAACAATATGTTGTAAATATACAATATTAAAGATGGTGAAATATTATGAAATCAAGGAAAATCTACAATCGAATCACAATTCTTCGCAAGGAGCGGGGAATTTCCCGAAAAGAGCTTGCTGAAGAAATCGGAGTTAATTTTCAG
>DAOWMJ010000087.1 GCA_030643145.1 Candidatus Latescibacterota bacterium
ATACATCCTCTACCTGATCACAGATAATCACCTTCTTGCCGGCCTGCAGAAGTTTTGCCACATAAGCGTCGATCGCGTGTATCGGAACGCCGGCTAGAGGAACGGGATTTAGTTTGTCGCGCGATGTAAGGGCTATATTCAAGATCTTTGAAACCTCTCTGGCGTTTTCATAAAAGGTCTCGTAGAAATCTCCTACCTGGAAAAATAGAATTCCATCTTTGTATTTTTGTTTAAGCTCATGATATTGAGCCATCAGTGGTGTAAGTTTCGAAGGCATCTTAGTGAATTGTAAGGATTCTGCTGGCAACTCCGAGTTTTTCTATCGCCAGAAGAGAATCATTTTCAGCGTTTATTCTCTCAGCATATCTACCAACTCTTACCCTGAACAGTTTTGTCCCGGGTGATAAATAGCTTGTTTCGATTCTGACGTTGGGGAAAAGCTTTGAAAGATTTAAGGAAACCTTTGTCGCATTTTCGCTATTTTGAAAAGCCCCGAACTGAATAGTGTAAGGACCGGGTATTTCTACGGATAAAAACTCTTTGGGTCCAGCATTTCCCAGCGATTCACCTCCTTCTTGATTTTCTTTTTGCTTATTTTTATTCGTTGAAGTAAGGATACGCATTTTGTCTATCGCCTTAGCTGATTCAAGAGATTTTGGGAAAAGCTTTTTGAGAGAATGATACATCTCAAATGCCTTATGGGAATCTCCGGTTATCTCAAAACACTCGCCTAGTTTGAAGATAGCTACGGGATTGGAATGAATGCCTCCTATAGTCTCATATTTCTCTATAGCCCCTTTGTAATTCCCGGTCTCCATATCAAGTTCAGCTCTTTCCATATAACTTCTGTACAGATATCTACCTTTGTCTACACGTAGAAAGTCATTTCTCGCGCTGTTTAACGCTCCAATTTGCTTGTAGCATAATCCACGAAAATATAGAGCCTCCATTTGTGTTATCGAACTTGCAGATGTCGGAATTTGTTCTATCACCTTAATAGCCTTGCCGTATTTCCCAAGTGCGTAGAAGATTTTGGCCAATTCAGTTCTGGCTATAAAGGAAAGAGCGCTGTTACCCGAGGAGCTGATCTCTTTGTATATCTCAATATTTCTTTCAACATTGGTTTCCAGGCACGCTAGCAAGAGTTTTCCTCGCTGAAGATCATTTCCCCGAAGTTCATAAAGGAGCTTTTCCAGTTTGTCCTTTGCGGTGGAATATTCCACCCTGTTATACTGCTTGCGGATTAGTATCAAACTATAGGGCACAGACCCAGTAGCTTGAGAAAATAAGACCAGTATCAATATAATAATTAATGGATTAATCAGAAATTTTTTCATGGTACCTTTTGAAAGTATCTATCCCGCAACATTTTCCACAATAAGAAATGGGGATAGTAACCTTGTTATTACAAACGGTGCATTTATATTTATACAACGGTAGTTTTTCTTCATCCATTTCGAGTATTTGGACAGCCTTTGCAAGTTTATCATTACTAATGTAGATAAGGGCTATTTGAATCTTCAAAATTTTATTCATTTTTAATTGTCCAACCTCATTTTCAAATATTCGGATTACCTTTTCAGGTTCACCCTTCTTTTTGTAGAAAGAAATAAGCGACGTAAAGATGTCAGGATTTCCTGGATACTTTGTGTATAGATCTTTAAGTATAGCCTCAAACTTCTGAAATTTTTCTTCATTAAATAGTGTTTTCTCAATCATACCGATTGTTAGGCGGAAAAAGGATATATCCAGATTTAAGAGAGACAGCCATCGTTCCATAGCCTTGCCGCTTTTTCCATCCGCTACAAGCGCCATGCCGGATATATATAACGATGGCAGGTTGTTGTAGCTCTGTTTTAATGCAAGCTCTGCGTATTTTACGGCTTCTCCTATTCTATTATCCTCAAGGCAGATTGAAGATACTGCTATTAAATAAGAAGCTACTACATCTTTTGTCAGAGTAAGATCAAACGCGGCTGCAGCCTTAATATGTTTAGAGGCTGTTTTATAATCCCCTTTCATGTGATAGAATTTATTGAGGGCGAGAAGTGCCTCTGAATTTTTTTTGATATCTTTAATAGTGTCCAGTGTATCTATTGCTTCATCGATCTTGTCAAGAGCCGCAAGATCCTTAGCTATTGCGAGTTGTATCAGCCCTTTTTCATCATAGGAAAGATCCTTACGGATAGCCATACTTCGATGAATCTGAATGGCCTTTGTCATTTGATTATCCCTGCGAAGGAGATCACCGAGAAGTAGATAAGCGCCTACGCTGCTTTCACCACCTTTTACAGCATCTTTAAGATAGTTGAGGGCAAGTTCGCTATTCCCGGCTATTAAAGAGTACAGGGCATCTATATAAGGGCTTTTACTAGAAACATTTCTTCTCTTTCTATCAAACAGAAAAAAAAGTGTTAACAAAAGCAGGGTTGTTGCCAGTATTGCTATCAAGATAAGTTTAGTGCTCATAATATTTAAAACTGCTGGGGTGAAAAGATTATCTTTCCTCTACCGGTTCTTCATCCAGAGGCATGTTTCTCAAATCCGCAATTTCATCCAGAAGCTTATCCCTTTCTTTTTTCCCCTTCCTTAACTGTAACATCAGCTGCATTTCACGTATCCAGGCTCCAATCGCCCATAAAATCATGCCAGATACAAAGGACAAGAGTACGATAAGGTTTAATGTAACTTCAGAAAATATGTGGTTAAATAAATAAAAGGTAACTTTAGTACCCGCATTATCTGTACCGAGCCAAATAATCCCGACAGTTCCTGCTAATAAAATTATTCCCCTTATTATCCACACGGAATTACCTCCTATATTTCTTCTCCGGTGTATGTGAAACCATTCAATTCTTGCAGTTTAACATCAATAATTTCACCTTCACTTAATTTCCCGGGTTTAACTATCACATTCCTGAAATGTGGAGTTCTCCCTTTAATATATTGATATTTACCCTTTTTGATTCTTCCGTCAAGTAGGATTTTGAAATTCTTTCCGCTCAGTTGTCTAAAAATATCAAGGCGTATTTCTTTTAGCTTTTTATTTAAATACGCCAGCCGATTCTTCTTTGTTGCGGCAGCTACATTATTATCCATTCTAAAGGCCGAAGTTCCCTCACGGGGTGAATATTTAAAAGTAAACGCCGAATCAAATCGAGCAAGCTCGATAACCTCTATTGTATCTTGAAAATCTGATTCTTCCTCCGTTGGAAACCCAACGATAATATCTGTACTTATTGCCAGGTCCGGAACAATTTTTCTCGCCTCTTCAACAATGAATATATACTCCTCGCGTGTGTATTTTCTTCCCATAAGCTTTAATATCCTGTTGCTTCCCGACTGCAGAGGAAGATGTATGTGCGGGCAGACTCTGCTGTTTTCGGCCATAAGGCTGAATAGATTCATAGTCACATCTTTAGGATGAGTCGTAAGAAAGCGAATTCTATGAAGATCCGTTTTCTCAAGAATTATACGCATGAGATTCATAAAATCGACCTTGCCGTACTGATAAGCCATAACATTCTGCCCGAGGAGAGTTACTTCTTTAACTCCACTCAATTCCATCATGTTTATCTCGTCAATTACTGTCTCAGGGTCTTTACTTCTTAATTTTCCTCGCAGGTATGGAACAACGCAATAAGTACAAAAATTCTCGCACCCTCTCGTAATTGATAGAAATCTTGAGGGTTTGCCGTGCTGCTGTTGCGTTGTGGGCAGCTTATATGTGGTGTCGTGATTTCTGCCGAGAAGAAGCGTATATGGAATCTTGCTCAGCTCTCCTGAGAGTATTGAAACTAATTGGCTGTAATTATCCGGTCCAGATATAATATCAATCCCCGGAACCAACTTTTTCAAATTTTCTCCCTTTTTTTGTGCCATACAACCGCATACGACAAGTGTCGCGTTTTCATGTCTCGATAGATTGTGAAGCCAGTTTATCGCTCTGATTTCAGCGTGTTTTCGTATGCTACATGTATTAACTATAATAATATCCGCCTCTTCAGGATCTTCAGTTATAGTACAGCCTTTTTCAGTTAATAGAGCCGCGATTACTTCTGTGTCAAAGGCGTTCATCTGACAGCCAAAACTCTTAAGGTAAGCCTTTTTACTATTCATTTAGTATAAACTCATTTCCCGAGGATTGCTCCGCCGATTAATTCACCGTAAAGATATCCATTCCTATCCCCCGTTATCCTGACAGGCACTAACTTACCTCTCAGATTCGAGGGGGCTTGAATGATCACTTCGCAATAATTACCTGTTATAGATTTTTGAAGTTTTTTATCGCCCTTATACTCACCTTCTACGAGCGCAATTTCATCCCGGCCAATTTGAGAAAGCAAAAAGTTTTTTTTCTTGGCCTTACCGAGTTCTATAAGTTCCCTGCTTCTTTTCTTTCTTGTTTCGGGCGGCACCTTTCCAGGGAGTGTTTTAGCGACTGTTCCAGGCCTATCTGAGTATGAAAAAACATGAAAATAATTAACCGCCAACTCTGATTCCAAAACCGCGCGTGTATTGTTAAAATTTTCTTCTGTTTCACCGGGGAATCCTACTATGATATCAGAGCCAATAGCAGCATCAGGTATGCATTCCGCGATTTCCTTTGTCTTTTCAATATATTCCTGAACCGTATAGGGTCTGTTCATAGCTTTTAGTATTACATCGTCGCCACTCTGGAGAGGAATATGAAAATGGGAAGCGATTCTATCTGTTCCTGATACGAGTCGTATGAACTCATTGGTAACTTCTGTCGGTTCTATACTGCTCAATCTGATCCGAATACCCACCGTGTTGTCAAGAATCATTCTGATAAGCGCTACAATATCAGTAGAAGAATTGCTGTTTTCTCCGTAACGTCCAATATGAATCCCGGTTAATACTATTTCTTCATAGCCGTTTTTTGCCAGTCTTTTTACCTGATCAATTACTCTGGAAGAGTGAATACTCCTGCTTCTTCCCCTAGTATAGGGAATAATGCAGTAAGTGCAAAAGGCGTCACAGCCGTCCTGTATTTTTATAAAAGCTCGTGAATGGCCATGAAATACATCAATCCCCGATTCAAGAGGTGGTTTATTTTGAATGATTTCTTCAAAAGATAGTTGAGGGTCAATTTTGTTATTCCCTATTTTCTCAAAGAGATAAGGTATTTCATTTTTAAACTTATTTCCAGTTACGTAGTCTAATTCTTTCATCTTCTCCAGTTCAGCCGGAGCACTTTCTACATAGCATCCTGTTGCCACAATAATTGAATCGGGTGCTTGTCTTCTAGCTCGTCTTATGGCATTCCTGGATCTGGAATCCGTTTTAGCCGTTACAGAGCATGTATTTATTATATAGAAATCGGCGATCTCGGAAGAAGCTCGGAATTCATATCCCATTTTCTCTAGATTATAACGAAGACATTCAGATTCATACTGATTCAATTTGCAACCGAGAGTCTTGATTGAAAATGTATTTCTTTTTTTAACGTACCCGTGTCCCATTTCCTGCCACTAACAAGATTAATGAAATGAGGGTGGAAATTCCACCCTCATAAACTTTTAAAAGATACGGATTCATGTTGATCTTACTCTTTTGTTTCCACGCCCGTTTCATCTTCAGGCTTATCATCTGAAGCATCTTCTCCCGGAGTTTCATCTTTAGATTTTACATCAGAAGCATCTTCTTCCGGAGTTTCATCTTCAGCCGAAGGGGTCTCCGATTTTTCCTCTGAATCCTTCTCTGTTTCTTTGCCCGTGACAGTTTTTTCATCTTCATCTTGCTCGGAAGTAACTACATCCTCATCTGTACCGCTTTCCTTCTGCTCTTTCTCTTCTTCAATATTACTTTCAGTAGCGGTATCTTCATCGGTAATCGCATCTTTTCCCGGTTGGACTTCGGAGGCGCTTTGTTCCATAGCATCTTTATCAATTTCTTCCGATGAAATATTCGAGTCTTCTGCCTCCAGAAGATCGGCTGGATCGGGAGTTTTTAACCCTTCAAGGAATTTGTCATATTCCGTTTTATCCTTATCCTCAAAAAAAGCATTGATACTCAGAACAATCTTTTTGTTCGGAGGATCCATTTTGATCACCTTTAGTGGAATCGTGAAGCCCGGATCGAAATAAAGGGAAGGTTTTTTCAGGTTTTCGAGCCCCATGTGAGAAATCGGGACAAAACCTTCAACGTCATCTTTTATTTCAACTACTGCGCCGCGGTCAAGCAATCTGGATACCTTGCCCTCTATTTCTTTTCCAACGGCAAATTCCTCTGCAAGCTTATCCCACGGGTTTTCCTGAACTTGCTTGATCCCAAGGCTGATACGCCTTTTATCGCTATCGATATCAAGAACTACAACCTCAATTTCCTGTCCCTTTTTAAGCACTTCAGAGGGATGGCGAACCCTTTTTGCCCATGACATATCCGAAATATGAACAAGCCCATCAATTCCATCTTCAATTTCTACAAATGCTCCGAAGTTCGTGAGATTTCTCACCTTTCCAAGGAGTTTGGTTCCGGGTGAATATTTCTTCTCAAGAGATTTCCATGGATCAGGTTCCAGTTGTTTCAAGCCTAGAGAGATTTTTTCATTCTCCTTGTCCACATTAAGAACAACCGCCTCAACATGGTCGCAAATACCTACTACCTTGGAGGGGTGTTTTACATGTCGGGTCCATGACATCTCAGAGATATGAATAAGCCCTTCGACACCCTTTTCCAGCTCTACAAAAGCTCCGTAATCGGTTATCGAGACAACCTTTCCCTTAACTGTCTCTCCAACAGGGAATTTCTTTTCAACATCTTTCCATGGATAAGGAGTAAGTTGCTTGAGTCCAAGAGAAATGCGTTCGCGCTCCCTGTCAAAATCAAGTATTTTAACCTTAAGTTTATCACCGATCGCGACAAATTCTGACGGATGACTTATCCTTCCCCATGTAAGATCTGTTAAATGGAGGAGGCCGTCAATACCACCGAGGTCCACAAAAGCGCCAAAATCAGTTATATTCTTTACAACACCCTCACGCACTTCTTCAATTACAAGTTCGTTAAGAAGTTGTTCCTTCTTTTTCTCGCGTAACTTTTCAAGAACAATGCGTCTTGAAACAACTATATTACGCCTGCGCTTGTTTATTTTAATGATACGACATTCCATCTCTTCGCCGATCAATTCCTCAAGGTCGGGAATTTGTCTTAAAGCTATCTGGGAACCGGGCAGAAAAGCGTCAACTCCCATCAACTTTATCATAAGACCACCCTTAATTCGCCTGTCGACAATAGCGCTAACTGTTTTTTCATTGTCGTACGAGTCTTTGATCTCATTCCAGGCTTTATGGAAATCAGCTTTTGTTTTGGAGAGAACAACCAGGCCATCCTGATTTTCAAGTTTTTCCAGAAAAACGTCGAATTCATCACCTGTTTTTATCTCAGTGCAGTTTTTAAACTGGTGTATAGGTATTGTTCCTTCACTCTTGAAACCTATATCGAGAATTACTTCCTTTTCATCGACGGAATAAATCTTCCCCTTTATGATCCTGCCTTCCTTGAGTTCAACGATTTCTACGTTGTCGTCAAGTGATCCATCTGAAAAGAAAATATCTTTTTCATTTTCCCTTTCAAGCTCTTCGGAGGATACATACGCAAAATCTTTTAAGTAACCTATTTTTATATTGTTACCTGTATCACCTTCTTCCTTTTTATCTTTTTTTGCTTCCAGGGAATAATCCCTGTTCAGATTCGTATTTTCTTGTTCCATTAATAAATCGCCCCTTTCAAATCTTTTTATGAGTTATGATAGATTTTTTTGGTCTGCTGCGCAAGTGAATTTTAATGCCAAAACTTCATACAGAGGCTGCTAAAACACTAAGTCTCTTTTTTACATCCTCAATAATCCAATCCGGAGTTGATGTACCTGTGGTCAATCCTATTTTGGCAACTCCTTCAAACCATCTGACATCAATATCATCGGGAATTTCAATATGCTTTGAGAGAATACCGTTATCTATACACATCATATGTAGCCGCTTAGTGTTAGAGCTTCCCTTTCCCCCTATGATAAGCAGCATATCAACTTTTTTCGCGATACGCATAGTTGCTTTACGCCTTTCTACAGTCGCCTGGCATATTGTGTCATAAACCTTAATATCCGGAATATTATTTTTCAGCACTTCAATAATTAAATCTGAGTTTTCCCTGGAGAATGTTGTCTGAGTAATCACGCCAGCTTTACGCAGTGATGAAAGAGACAGGGCATCTTCAATAGAGTTTATTACAATCGGATTGTTCGG